>JAJCYL010000549.1 GCA_029262955.1 Cytophagales bacterium
GGGAACCGGGGCCTCGGGAGATATCCTATCATACTGACCATAGCTATAAGTATCCAGCATTACGTCACCAACTACCAAAACCCTGATTGATCTGAATGAATCGAAAACCTCCCGGATGTTATTAAATCTCATTAATCCCTATAAATATGACCTAACTTAGCCTTCTACAAAGCAACAAATGAAAGCATATCTCCTTAGAAATCATGGTCAGCCCGGTGTGCTAAAAATTGCGGAGGTTATAGAACCTGTCCCTGAAGCCAATCAGGTGAAAATAAAGGTTCGATATATTGGTATCAACTATGCTGAAATACTCTCAAGAAGAGGTCAATATAATTGGGCACCAAAAAAACCCTACATCCCGGGAATGGAAGGTATGGGCGAAATTGTTGAATTAGGTTCAGCAGTGAAAACTCATAAATTGGGTGACCTAGTCATTTTTGGCAATCAAACTGGAGCTTATGCTGAATACATCACTGTCTCCGATTACATGGCATTGCCTGCCTTACCTTCATTCTCAGAAGAGGAAAACGGGGCTTTTCTGGTAACATTTATGACTGCCTGGATTAGTCTCTTTAAAATGGGTCGCATTAAGCCAGAGGATGTGGTATTGATTCACGCTGCAGCAGGAGGTGTTGGCACCGCAGCAGTTCAATTGGCCAGTAAATTTGGTTCAACAGTATATGGAACAGCCAGTAATAGTGAAAAACTTGAACTAATTAAAAAATTAGGCGCAAAGAGTGCTATAAATTATCAGACCGAAGATTTCTTTGACATAATCAAAGATCAAGAAGGTGGTGTGGACTATGTGCTGGAAGTCGTTGGTGGAGAAGTATTTAAAAAAAGTGTTGAATTGTTAAATCCATTCGGAAGGTTGGTAGTGACCGGGTATGCAAGCATACCCTTTAAAAGGTGGAATCCATGGAGTTGGTGGCTCACATGGCGAGATGCTCCCAAGGCGCCAATAATGAATATGGCTAAAAACAGTTATGGAATTCTTGCCTCTCACATTGGCTATTTAATAGAAAAGCCAGAAATTGTTAAGAATAATTGGAGTGAATTAGTTGAATTTGTTCAACTACATGAAATTAAACCTATAATAAGTAAGATATTTGATTTTGACGAACTCCCAATGGCCCATGAGTACATGGAATCAAGAAAAAGTTATGGGAAGATTCTTGTAAAAGTGGATAATTAAAGTTTCATGAAACACAATATCACAATTTTCTCGACACTTCTAATATTGCAAATATCTTGCAGTCCAAAACCAATAGGAGATCAGGAAGCGATCAAAGAAGAGATTGAAAATAGAGAGATCAAAAGGGTCACTAAAGCAGAGATTTTGGGAGCTGCATCTAAAGCCGGTGATCAGATAGCGAAAGTCGCACAAAGTAGTTTGGCCTCGGTCCTTGTCGAGAAAATCCAATCTGAAGGTGTTTCAGCAGCAATCCAACACTGCAATGTGATGGCCTTTCCATTAGTAGATTCAGTGGCTACCATTTATGATGCCGAGATCAGACGTGTAAGTACAAGAATGCGAAATACTGAGGACAAACCTGATGAAATAGAAAGTGAAATTCTCGATGCTTATGAGTATGCATCGGAAAACAATCTTCCCATGGAGCCTAATGTCCAGGAAATAAGTGACAGGGTTATTCTTTATACAAAACCAATTCTGTTATCAAACCCTGTTTGTTTGAACTGCCATGGTAACATTGGGACTGATATTACTCCAGAAAATCACAATCAAATCAACTCTCTTTATCCGGACGACTCTGCTACTGGATATAAAATTGGTGACCTACGGGGGATGTGGAGCATTAGATTGTTAAAGAAGAACCTAATCCAAAATATGGACTAGCTCCAAAACGCAGCATGAAATCAAGTCCACACTATTTTGTAAATTAGTAAGGCACTGGTTGAAAGGAAGCAACCTTTATTTCTACCTAATTGTATTTTATGCACAAAGTGCACTTACAGGAATCTGAGGAATTACAGCGCCTTTTGGGGGGTTGCCTGAAAAAAGACCGAAAAAGCCAGGAGGTGTTGTATCAACAGTATTACTCCTATGGGATGAGTATTGCTTTCAGGTATGCTGGTAATCGGGATGAAGCGACAGAAATTCTTAATGATAGCTTTTTAAAGGTTTTCCAAAACCTTAAAAAATATGACGGAAACAGATCTTTTACGACCTGGTTTAGGACTATTGTTATAAATACCGCCATAAATCAATACAAAAAATATCTCAAGCACTCCTATCATGATGACATTAATGAAGCAAAATCAATTTCAATCAATCAGAATGCTTTAGACACGATGGCCTATGAAGAAATTTTGGAATTAGTGCAAAAATTGACCCCAGGATACAGAACAGTATTTAGTCTTTATGTGATTGACGGCCATTCTCATGATGAGATTAGTAAGAAGCTTGGAATTTCAGTTGGTGCATCCAAGTCGAATCTTTCAAGAGCACGATTCAAATTACAAGATATGTTACAGGATTTAATGAAAATTGAATATGCAGCCGTGGGAGGCTAACGATATAGATCAAACTTTTAAGCAAGCCGCTGAAAAGGTCAACTTCCCTTATGAGTCCGGGAATTGGAAAACTTTAGATGGACGGTTGTCTGCTATTCGAGCAAAAGGGCTGCTCTTAAAAGGAATTGTTGCTTCATCCTTGATCAGTCTCGTTGCAATTGTAGGTTACTTATCCTATTATGATACCCCTGCTTCGTTTGAAAAACAATTCTCCCAAACGAGATCTAATCCGTCTACTAAGACTGATGAAGCTCATTCAATTGACGTTTCACCTTTGGCCCAGGAGGCTTATTCAGAAGCCACCAATGAATTAGAATCAAACAGCGATATAGAGAAGCAACCCAACAATCAAATCGGGAATAAAGAAACAATCAAAGAACTTAGCCCGACAGCCTACGAAGCTATTAATGCACTAAGTACACCAGTGATAAGTAATAAGTCAAAGGAATATATTGTCTCTGATTCATTTGCTACAGATCAAGCCTCAAATCCTATTCGAAGTATAGAAGCACAATCAGACACTAAGCGATTATTCGAAGGTTTATATCCTCAAGAAGCGAGACTACCTGGTTCCACATATAATGACAATTCAAATGTGGTCATGGAGGCTTTAGAACAGGAAAACGTTGTTTCAGAATACAGCGAACCTCAAATGAAACGGAGTAGATGGAGTATTGGGCTCAGTATCGCACCTGACTATAGCGGGGTGTCTTTCAAGGGAAATAAGGCAGGGTTTGGTTTAGGCGTCACAGCCTCTTATTATCTTTCTAATCGATTATCAATTTCAAGTGGAGTATTCTATGCGAAAAAAGACTACGACCTTGTTGAGAGCAGATATGGAGGATATAATAGCCTTTGGAACCAAATTCAGAGGCCCAACCAAATAGAAGCATCTTGCAATGTGATTGAAATTCCTATAAACTTTAGACTTGACATGATTTCGACCAATAAGAACAAGGTATTCATGAGTACAGGGCTATCAACTTATTTTATGGCCGAGGAGAATTATATCTTTACCTACAATTTCGAAGGGCCAAGTGCTTTACCCGGAATGAATCTAAGAGGAGAGAATAAACACCTATTCAGTATTTATAATTTATCTATAGGATTCCAAAGGCGCTTATCCGACAGATTTGGCATTGAGATAGAACCATATATTAAAGTTCCTGTAGGTGGTGTGGGTGTTTGGGATGTGAACCTTACGAGCTCCGGTTCTTTTGTTACAGCCAGGTATTTCTTCAAATAATCTGCAAATTATCCCCTTCCGGCATAAGGCATTTTGTTTGCCATCACAGTTAGTGAAGGCACGTTTGCATCAAGAGGCAAGCTTGCCATATAGACTACTGCTCGGGCAACATCATTAACATCCATCCTGGGCTCTATGGCCATTGACCCGTCAGGCTGAAGAACACCGGTCTCCATTTTTTTTGTCATCTCACTATCAGCATTTCCGATGTCTATTTGACCGCAGGCAATATTGTACTGGCGACCGTCCAATGAGGTAGACTTTGTTAAACCAGTAACCGCGTGCTTTGTCGCTGTATAAGGAGCAGAAAGAGGCCTTGGAATGTGTGCTGATATGGAACCATTATTAATGATTCTACCTCCCATTGGGTTTTGGTTTTTCATCAATCGAAACGCTTCCTGAATGCACAAAAAACTTCCTGTCAGGTTGATTTCAACGACCTGATGCCATTCTTCAATGGTTAGCTCTTCCAATGGCTTTGAGGGAGCACTGATACCGGCGTTGTTGAACAATAGATCTAGTCGTCCATAGGTATCGCGGACTTTTCCGAACAAGGATTTAACACTTTTAGGATCCGAGACATCAGTTGACACGACCAGAGTACTGTCTTTATCACACTCTTTTGAGGTCTCAATCAGCGTCTGCTCCCGTCTACCGGCTAGTACAACTTTCCAACCATCTTTACTCAAAGCACAGGCCGACGCTTTACCAATTCCGGAGCCTGCTCCTGTTACGATTGCGATCTTGGTGTTCTCACTCATAGGTTTCTATTTAAAAGGTCCTTCCTCTTCTATATAAACGTTAATGATCTCCCCTGCAGATTTGTCTTGAATGAAGCCCAATTGTGATGCTCGAGCTACATTGAAATGTGGTGGCCAGGTAAGTACAATACTTTGAAGAAACTCATCCGGTTCCCATTTGATCAAACTTGTAGCTAATTCTCCACCTATTTCTCCAAGACATTCGACCATTTCATTGACCGATACAGTAGACCCGGGAAGAGTAATGATTCGGTTACCTCCAAGTTCTGATTCGTCAATATTGGCAGCATGAATAAAATTAAATGTTACACTTTTCGGCGATTGAACCCAAACCTCGGTTTCAATTGGAACCGGACAGATGGCGGTTTCCCCATTCAGTGGTTCACGAATTATGGAGCTTACAAAAGAAGATGTCGCCTCATTAGGCTTTCCAGGCCGTATGGCTATTGTAGGCAATCTCAGACTTCTACCATCTATGAAGCCTCTTCGGCTATAATCGTTTATCAATAATTCAATAACCGCTTTTTGTGTACCATAGGAGCTTCGAGGAATTGGAGCCGTTTCGTCAACAATCGGTTTGGAAACATCTCCTCCAAATACTGCGCAAGAGCTGGCAAAAACCAGTCTTGGTTTGAGTTCAATTTCCCTACAGATTTCTAGCAATGACAAGCTCGCATTTAAATTAACCTGCATACCTAAATCAAAATTCTTCTCAGCCTCTCCGCTGACTACTGCCGCCAGGTGAAAGATCAAATCAGGGGAAGTTGTTAGAATATTCCTGACAACACTTTCATCACCAAAATCGCCCTCAATACATTGCACTCTTGAATCTGTGATAAAATTTTCCGGAATAGATTTATCAAACAATAACAGCTCATTTACCGGTCCTGAGCTAAGGCCGCCTTTTATCAGTAATTCATTAGCCAGTCTTTTTCCTAAAAAACCAGCACCTCCAAAGATGACTACTCTCATATCAATTATCTAGGTTAAATCATTGGGAATATCCAGGACAATAAAAGTGTTTGAACTAATCCTACCAGCCCGACACATGCCAGGGTAAACGTCCAGGTTTGGAGCGCTTCCTTCTCGGTAAAGCCACTCATTCGAGCTACTACCCAAAATCCACTATCGTTCATCCATGATATAAATAGAGAACCGAAACCTATAGACAATAATATGTAAATCGGATGATAAGGGAGTTCTGGATTTGGCCCCAGCAGCGATGCCATAATCGCAGCGGAAGTAATCATTGATACCGTACCTGAGCCCTGGGCAATTTTCATCACTGCAGCTATAATCCAGGCAAGTATTAAATAATGAACTTCAAAACCCTGAGTGGCAAAGCCGATCGCATCGCCAATTCCACTGTGTTTGATCATCGCCCCGAAAGCACCCCCAGCGCTGGTGATGAGAATAATAATCCCTGCAATCTCTAAAGGTTTACCAGATGCCTCCCATAGCTCAGTGGCCCCCATGTTTTGAGTTCTTGCCCAAAGAATGACCGCAATTACTGCACCTACCAACATGGCTATATTCTTATTTCCCTGGAAAGCAATCCATCCCGGCAGGCTCCCTGCAATTACTTCCACAATTGAAGCAATGCTAATCATCACAATTGGCACCACAACCGGTAGAATAGAAAGAATCAGAGATGGGGAATTTTCCGAATTGGCCGATTTAGTCACTATGCGAACTGGGATGTTCAATCGCTGGTTTAACCTTTTGCCAACTACCAAAACCATTACGGCCGGAATGATTCCAGCCAAAAGGCCCGCTAAAATTGTAGTTCCAAGATCAATACCAAGCGTATCTGCCATGATCAATGGACCCGGTGTTGGAGGAACAATACTATGGGCAATTACGGCACCACCACTTATTGCAACAACATATAGGACATAATCTCGACCAGTCTTTATTGCCAAGGTTATGCCTAGTGGTATAAGCAGGAAAAATACGGTATCAAAGAAGACAGGAATGGATAAAATAAATCCACTGATCAGCAAGGCCAAGGCAGCACGCTTCTCACCGAGAGATCTCAATAACCAATTCACTATTTGCTCCGCAGCGCCACTTTCCATCATTGCTGTACCTATCACAGCAGCCAAGGCGATTACCCACGCGATTTTACCGGCCACAATACCAAACTCGGTCATAGGTAGCTCGACTACAGTAATTAATGGTAGTTGTCCAGCTACTTCCGGTAATGATGGAGAAATCAAACCCACAAATATGGCAGACAGCATCAGAGCAATAAACGGGTGAAAACTCAATTTAGTAATCATGAGTACTACCATTGCAACACTCAAAATGAGTATCGCAAATGGCCAAAGCTCCGAATGGATTAATGCTCCCATTAATTTAATTTGATCACCTTGGTAACAGTCCCTCCTTTGTCAGAGCTGATAGTTACTGTGGCAGTGGCATTAGGCCCATTGATTTGGACTCCATAGTTCAAAATGCGTTTGCTATCTGTCGCAGAGTCATCACTATCTCGAGATCCAACTATATGACCCAGGTCAGAGCGTGATTGACCAGAAATCAACTCTGCATTTTTCAACTCAATAATAGCCCTTACAGGTTGATAAAGATTGGCGTCTAAAGAACGCTGAGTAATATTTGTCGGCAAGTAGCCAACGTTTTGTACCTCCAGGTTGAGATTTATGACTTTACCTTTGACTATAGGTGTAACTTCAGTTTTGGTAATAGAAAGTAATGGGCTCGTTTCGGCAAGCCATAACATCCATTCGACATATTTTTCAATCTCCGATTTCAACATGGCTTCAGGTGGATTCTGAAAAGTGAACTTACGATTCCAACCACCAATCTCTACCTCCCCCAATTGTGGGTGCGCATAAGGTTTCCAATTAATAAAACCTTTACCACCCAACTCTCGATCGTTCCAGGTCAACCTATCAATTTCTGAGATATCTCCATCCTGATCGTAATCTTCAACAAATCCACCCCAAAACTCCGGTACATAAGCCACCACCCCAAAGTCCCAATAGGACCAGCTAATCAAAGTGCCATGACGGTGAAGTCTGGGGTTGCTGTAACTGGGTATCACCCGTTGACCGGTTGTGGTATTGTAGTGATTAGAAAGCTCCATGATTAGCTCTTGGTCTGCCATATTGAAATTGTCCCAATTGGTTGTTGAAGGTAACCTAAAGAGAAAACCCCCTGATGTGTGGCCATGAAAAACCCCGGTTATATGTTGCTTGGAATTGATGAATTCAATGGTGGCTCGTGTTTCCGGCTCTGACAATGGATACGGACCGGCACCCTTTTGCTCAAATTCCAACCCCCAATTTCGAGGGAAGTTCCGGTTCATGTCAATACCTCCAACACCATCTTCATTGTACATTCCATCCATATCATCGTCAATTCCTTCAGTGTAGATTTCATAATAAACACCTCCGGTATCTCCAATACTTCTGTCATCCATGGCACGGGAATCTTTTTGGTTTAGTTTGAATTTTCCGTTAGCATTCTTGACCCGCATTTTCGTAATTATCCCATTCCCATCTAAATCATTGCCGGGGTCTTCATCCAGCAATCCATCAAAATCCTGATCATAAGGCCTTGGAGTACTTCGTAATACAGTTGGTGTTTGCAATGCCAGATCAGCCCCATCCGGATTGAACTTGGGACGTATATAGAGCACTCGGGTATCGATAAGGTTTCGGATCCTTTCACTCTTATCATAGTTTGACAGCAAATGCCAGGCATAATGAAGAGCCACTTCTGCCCCTGTAAGTTCACCAGCATGAATATTTCCGTCGTAGTAATAGGCCGGTTTTGTCGCCGGGTCACCTGTATTTTTGTTAGAGATTTCCAACACCATCAAAGGTGTACCTTTCAAGGTTTCTCCAATAGAATATAGCCGGGTCAGACTGGGATAGGCCTTAGACCAACCCTCTAGTAAGGCATAAGCATCGGCGGTGGAATGGTACCTATCCCATTTAGGATTATTAGGATTTTCCTTTTGAGCTAAAGAAGGTTGGGAAAGAACTGCGAGGACTATTATAGATCGGACGAATTTTCTGAAGTACATTATTGTGCTAGTTATTTAGACTCAATGTAATTAATATTCGACAACGTCAAATCAGTTCTTACACCTCCGGTCTCTGGTGAAACTCTACTCTTCTTCTACTTCGATATCGATCTGGTCAATGCATGTTTGATCGAATTCCTCAGTGGAAGTGTGCCATTCTCCGCTTTTCAACTGTGCGTCTTCCAAATCTTCCAAATTGATACATCGCCAATTGTCTGGTGAACCAGCTATAATCTTTCCACTTCCGGAAGTGCCATCAAATTGATAGAATAATCCATGCACATTCCCTCTTTTCATGCCAATCATATGAGGGCACATTTCCCTCCAATGCCCTTTGTACATCGCAATGACTTGCTTTTTATTGACAATGGCTGTCTTAACAAGGGTATAGTTTTTGACCAGTTGACTCATGGAGATTAGCCAACATATTTATTATTCTGTTAGGATACAAGTAAGTGCAATATCAGTTCAATACTTTCTACACAAACTCAACGCTGTGAACCATTGGTAGATTGGCACTCATCAGACCCCAGTTTTCACCCAGATTATCTGACAAGTACAGGTTGCCGGTGGTAGTTCCAAAGGCTAAAGTATCTCCGGTGATATCCAATGCATGTCTGAATACGATATCAAAACTGTCATTTTGAGGAAGCCCTGATCGGAAATCCTTCCAGCTCTCTCCTCCATCATCGGTACGACAAACGCAAAGTGACTGATCAACTGCTACCCGAACCACATCACTTATCCCCGGAACAACCCAGGCTACATCAGGATCTTCTTCGTGAACAGCCACTGCAAATCCAAAATTGGCGGGCCCTTCTTTCTGCCCAACATCCTGCCATAACTTGCCACCGTTGGTAGTCTTATAAATGCCGCAATGATTTTGTTGCCACATAACATCGGGATCAACCTGGCTCATAACTACCAAATGAGGATCCTGACCTATTTCAGAACTGGGATCAGGCAGGAAATCTGCATTGAGACCTTTACTTCTTGGCTCCCAGGTAGCTCCGCCATCTGTTGTTTCGAAAACTCCAGCGCAGCTAATACCAATATAAAAATGGTTGGAATCTCTTGGATCGACATTAATAGAATGAATGGCTGGATGATCTCTGCCACCACCAAACCATTGCTCCTTTCGCGATGGATGATCCCATATTGAGCGGACCAACTCAAATGAATCACCGTTGTCTTTACTACGGAAAAGCCCACCCGGCTCAGTACCAATGAGAATTTCCCCCGGTTTATCGGCACCAGCGCTGGCAAAGGCCCATAATAATTTAGTAACCGCAGGCACACCATCTTTTACCTCATCACCATCGGCATATTTGGGTGCTTCAATCTCTTCCCAGGTTTGGCCGTCTGAAGAGCGGTGAATTTTGCAACCCCAATGGCCATGATCAAGCAGTGCCCACCAGGTACCGGTATGAGTATCAATAGTGGCTATGGTTACGGGTATTCCCAGAAAATGGGTTCTGTCGTACGTCCATTTACTCTGGCCGTTTTTTTTGTATACAACTAAACCTTTACGGGTGCCTAGCAATAGTGTGTTTTTCGCTGCCATGATTTTGGAAGTTTATTTATAGAATTATCCACCAGATAAAGCTTGCATGATATAGATCTCGTCGTTACCACTGGCTCGGTCGGTCAGCGCCTTTCTGTCTTTGATAAGCTCATTACCGATGAAAATATTTACATGTTTTCTTAATTCGCCACTTTCATCAACAATGTAGTCCTTGATGCCCTTGTGCATAGCTTCAATTTCATCCACCACATCCGACACAGTTTCCCCTTTGACTTGAGTTGGTTGCAAATCCGGATAGAATCTTTTAAGGTTAGCGGTAAACTTTACAATAGCCATGTTCTAAAGACAATTTCAGTTAACGAAAATAATCAAAAGTACCCTTCTCACCTCATTGACGTAATAGTCTGGTTGAAATAGACATTTCGGGCCAGCTTCATAAGTAGAGATACCGAACAAATTAAGCCCTTTTCAGAATTTTAGGTCTTAATTTTCCGGTATGACGATGTCTTATGACCACTGAATCCAGGCAGTTTTACCTATTCTACGGAATAATCATCCTCATTTACTCACTGAACATCGGAGGCAATGCCATTTGGACTACCCATGAGGCCTATTATGCTGAAGCGGTGAGGGAAATGTTGGAGTCAGGAACCTGGTCCGAATTTTTCTTCAACTACGAACCTCGATTTCAAAAACCGCCCGTGACTTATTGGTTAATGGCCGGTTCCTCTTCAATCTTTGGATTATCAGAGTTTGCTCTAAGGCTGCCAATCCTACTCTGTAGTCTTTTTACCGTATTAGTGGTCTACAAGCTTGGTAAGCTCCTTTTTGATGAAAAGATCGGCTTATTAAGCATGCTTATTTTCTCAATGAGTTTGCAGTTCGTCTGGTTCAAAGCCTATGCCTCCCCAGAAATCCCTCTGACTTTTTTGTTCACACTAAGCCTTTATGCCTATTTAAAAGGGCTCTTAACTGCGAACAATAATTGGCTCTATTATTCATGGATAGCCCTTGGCCTTACCGCTCTCACTAAAGGATTTCCTTATATCCTTCTATTCTTTGCCATCGTTTTGATTCATAGATTTTTGGGGAAGAATTCCCGAATCGAATTCTCTAAACTGATTATCGGATTTCTGATAGGTTCAATAATTGGCCTGAGTTGGCCCATTTACATGATTTTTATCCAGGGGGACCAATACTTTCAAATCTTCATGTCTGAAACCATTGGAAGGGCCACTACTCATAGTTCCACAGTGGGCGTATTTGATGGTATTATCTTTTATCCACAAACTATTTTATGGAGTTTTTTTCCATTTTCAATACTATTCTATTATGCACTTCTGAAGTCAATTAAGTACCCAGAAAAAACGAAAAAGCTCCTTTTACCCATAATTTGGTTCGGAGTTTTTCTGGTGGTTTTTACTTTTTCTTCAGGAAAGCTGCCAATCTATATTTTACAAGCCCATCCTGCGATGGCCATAATTGTTGGATATGTAATCGTTAATTCAGAACCCCGCCGAAGATTGGAAAGTCTGATCTGGAAGTTGAGTCTATGGTTACCCGGTTTCTTGATAGTACCTGTGTTATTTATGCTAATTCAAAGATTCAATCTCTCCTGGTTTTATATTTTACTTCCTCTGATTGCTGTGGGAATAACTTTATATGGATCAAAGGGCTTCCCAAGACTTATGAGACAAACGGTGCTGATTTGGGGTCTTTCGGGGAGTTTAATGAGTATTATTTTTCTTGGAGTCATGCCTTGGACAGAGCAATTCAGGCCTTACAAGAAAATAGGAGAGGTCATTCGTACCGAAGCGCCGGATTCCGGCATACCACTTTATATCGAGGGACGATTTTTAGACAATCTCCCATTCTTTGCAGGTCGAAATGTTTATGGGGGGGCTGATTGGACTGTGAAAAAAATCGAGGATCAACCCGGTGAAAAATTTGTATTGCTAAAAAAACGAAATTCCTTTACTACCCGCCTTAATGGCGGGCAAGCGTTAGGAATGACGAAAAGAATGACAATACTGTGGCAAGGTCCCATTCACGCAAAAGGGCCTGAAGATCACTTTTTTAAGTTTATTCGGGATTGTTATTTGCTTTCAAAAGGAGACAGTTCCCGATTTGCTAATTATCAATTAATCAAAATTCGAATTAATTGAATTTAACCCACTCTCCACCCACACTCACTTTTCACACTCACTTTCACACTCACACTCAAACCCACACTCAAATCCACACCCACACCCACACTCACACTCACACTCAAACCCACACCCACACCCACACCCTAGTATCCATACTTCTCCTTCCACATCGCTCGTAGTCGCTTTCGGATATCTTCCTCTCGGGCGTTCTTTCCAGGATCATAGAATTTAGTGCCTTTCAACTCTTCCGGTAAAAATTCCATATCAACGAAGTTGCCATCATAATCATGGGCGTATTGATAGTCTTTACCGTACCCCTGCTTTTTCATCAATTTGGTTGGGGCATTTCTAATGGCGAGAGGCACCTGCAAATCCCCGGTTTCCATCACTTTTGATTTGGCCTTTTTGATGGACATGTAGCTGGCATTGCTTTTCGGTGAAGTTGCCAAATAGGTCACACATTGTGCCAGAATGATCTCTGCCTCTGGATAGCCAATCAAATTTACTGCCTGGAATGCAGTAGTGGCCAAGACCAGGGCTGTTGGGTTTGCATTTCCAATATCTTCAGATGCCAGTATTACTAATCTTCTGGCAATAAATTTTACATCCTCACCACCTTCGATCATTCTGGCCAGGTAGTATACGGCGGCATTCGGATCGCTCCCACGAAGTGACTTGATAAAGGCAGAGATTATGTCGTAATGCATTTCACCCTGCTTGTCATAAAGGACGGTCTTGCGCTGAGCGACATCGGTGACCAGGTCATTGGTAATTACGATCTCTTCCGAATTCACTGAATCAATTGCCAGCTCAAAAATGTTAAGCAACCTCCTGGCATCACCTCCGGAAAGATTCAGCAATGCTTCACTTTCCTTGAGTTCAATCTTCTTTTTCTTCAATTCGACGTCTACCTTCATTACTCTTTCCAGTAGAGTAATGAGATGCTCCTCAGTCAGGTGATTTAAGGTGTAGATCTGTGACCTCGAGAGTAGTGCTGAATTGACCTCAAAACTTGGGTTCTCTGTGGTAGCTCCAATAAGAATGATTGTTCCTTTTTCAACCGCCCCTAACAGCGCATCTTGTTGAGACTTATTAAATCGATGAATCTCGTCTATAAAAAGTATAGCCTTATTGCCTCTTTTGGCCCTGTCAATTACTTCTCGTACGTCCTTAACACCTGCGCTCACCGCACTAAGTGTGTGAAAAGGCATCTTTACTTCATTGGCGATGATATTGGCAATGGTAGTCTTACCCACCCCGGGAGGGCCCCATAAAATCATGGAGGGGATGGCCCTATTGGCAATGGTTCTTTTTAGCACCCCATTCTCTCCAACCAGGTGCTCCTGACCAATCAGATCATCGAGACGAATGGGCCGCATTCTTTCTGCCAACGGCTGTTTCTGATCAAACATCAGATCTCAAGATTGTTTATGATATCGACTGCGGCGTCAAGTTTTTCATCGGTTATTTCCAAATGAGTGACCATTCTAAATTCGGTCTTGCTAAATGGAAAGCAAAGGATCCCCTTTTCACCCATTTTAGCCACCAAATCCTGCGGAGAGATGCCATCGCAGCTGGCAATCACAATATTCGTTTCAATAGATAGTATATCGTCTATGAACGATTTATCTTTTAATGCATTAGCTAATACCAAAGCCTTTGCGTGATCTTCATGTAACCGATCTACATGATTATCCAGGGCATAAATGCACGCAGCCGCCAAATAACCGGCCTGTCTCCAACCCCCACCGAATGCCTTACGCACCCTTTTGGCCTGTTTGATATCCGCCTTTGTACCCAATACCGCAGATCCTACCGGAGCACCCAATCCTTTAGAAAAGCAGACTGAGATGGTATCGAATATTGATCCCCATGCTTTGGGATCCTCATTTTTTGCGGTCAGCGCATTAAATAGTCGAGCACCATCCAGATGAAAACGAAGGTCATGTTCATCACATACCTGCTTTATTTTTTTAACCTCCTTTAAATCATAACATGCCCCCCCACCTTTATTCATGGTATTCTCTACAGATACCAAAGATGTCTTCGCTGCATGGTCATCATCAGGGCTAATGTTTTCCAGGACTTGTTCCGCAGTAATTCTTCCTCTGTCACCATTTAAAAGTCTAACTGAGACCAGAGAATTAGACATCATTCCACCACCCTCGTAACGATAGATATGGGCATTGTGATCACAAATGACTTCGTCCTGCGGAGAAGTATTGACTTTAATAGCAATTTGATTGGTCATGGTACCAGAGGCACAAAACAAAGCTGCTTCTTTACCAAAGATGCTGGCCACTTTTTCCTCCAATTCATTTATTGAAGGGTCTTCACTGAACACGTCGTCTCCTACCGGAGCCCGCTGCATGGCTTCCATCATTTCGGGAGTAGGCTTGGTTACGGTATCGCTTCTTAAGTCTATCATATTCGCTGCGCTCAGGTTGGAAAAGACAGTTTAAAGGTTAGAAAGTTAAAAGGTTATTTCGTGACTGCGAACAAAAATACTTTACACTGCGGAAAACCTTTGAACTTTGTAACTTTCCAACCTTTAAACATTTACTATGAGCGTCAAGACAACAGTCAATTATAAAGCCGATAAGGAATATGAAGGTGTAAATGCTACCGGAGCAAAAGTGGCTATTGACATGTATGATCCGGAGGACAAGAAAGCGATGTCACCCACCGAGCTGCTGTTAAGCTCAGTAGCTGCCTGTGCCATGGTTGATATTTCATTGATGTTAAGGAAACGAAAGAAGACACTGGTAGATTTTAAGGCAGAAACTGAGGGTGTTAGGCGAGATGAACATCCCCGCGCCTTTACCGACATTCACATCAATTTTATCATCACTTCACCGGATGCTAAAGAAGAAGAGGTAGCCAAGATAGTGGACTTGTCTGTTGAAAAATATTGCTCAGTGGCAGCTACACTTAAAGGTGGACCGAATGTGACCCATAGTTTTGAGGTGGAGCGTCCGTAAAAAGATTGTCTTAAGCCCCTAAACTGACCATATCATCTTTATTTATCATTGATATTTCGGAATAATATTCCGAATTTTCAATGATATATTTATACATTTAGGTGTATCAACGATATCTCGTGGGATCATCCTCATTACAATTCCATATATACAATAATTTGCAATTATGGAATTTGTTCTGCCACACTTTTAAATGATGCGGACATTTTTTCTTAAACAAAGAAATATCTGCAATGACGTTTTGGTTGGTTGTATGACAGCATTTAGTGGTAAGTTTCCTTGTTCTGAGTTGTTAATTCGAACAAGCAATTACCAGGTCCATGAAGACAATAGAACACTGAAAGTTGAATAATGCTGCATGCTCCAATACTTCTGCATTGGGTACCGTCGATTCGAAGTTCGATATTCCCTAGAAGTTCAACTTAAACCTTGGCATTAACTGAGGATAATTTGGAGCATTGGGATTATCCAGGTGACTAATTCGTTTTACGAGGTCGATTCTGAGAATTTTAAAAATATTCTCAACACCAAAATTCAGCTCAAAGTAAGGTTCACCGGTTAGCGCAAACGTTGCAGCTGACCCATTAGTATTCACCGGTAAAGCAGGTAGATCGTCAAGATGTCGCGTCGGATCATTTTCATCAGACAATCTTCCTAAAAGGCCTTTAATGCCCATTACCGCTCTGAGTTTAGCTTTTTTCATAAATGGAATCTTGCCTAGCAAATAACCATTGAAATTATGTTGGAAACCAAATTCTAAAGTTTCGTCACCTACGAACTCGAGGAAGTTCATCTGGTTGAACGAATATGGTTGATAAAATAAGGTTTGATTGGCCCGAGGCAAATTCAAAAGTGGATAGGGCACTTGACCCCATAGCTTAACCCCACGAATTTCAATGTCAAAAAAGCCAAACGGAGCGATGTAAGTGCGTTTAAATACTTCGATATCCAACCGATCGTAATCATAGTCTGAACTCCAAATTCCTTTTACACCTTTAGTATAACGGACATTAAAAATTGGGGATTTATTAATAATTGGTATTCTAAACTGCTTTCCCTGGTAATATTGCTCATTCGGTGCGATTCTAAATTCCCCAAAGAATTCGCTGCTTCCAATTTCATTTTCAAATGTCAGATCATCGGCCATACCCGGAGGTATAAATGTCAAGATTCCAGCCGGGGTAATGGTATTCTTAAAATACCCTGTTTTGAAAGAGAACCCATTGAACTCCCTGAAATAAACGGCCAAATACTTATTATTATAAAGCTTCTTATTATTGACACTTCGCTTAAATGACAGAAATACATTGTCCTCCATCACGAAATCTACCCGCTCACCAGGGTTGTTGATTTCCACTTGCCGGGTCAGCTCAATGCCGTGTCTGGGAGTCTTACTAAAGAAATAAGTACCGACTACTGCGTACTTCCATTTCTCATCTTTAAACCCATAGGCCCCGTAGGTTTCCACCTGCCACTTCTTGCTAAAGTCTTCGTTGGTCTTGAAACCTAATCTCATGCGGAAACCTTGAATATCGCCAAAGCTGTAGAAAGTACTTACCGGTCCGATATCAATTGGTCCTACCTTTCGGTAGCCGAACAATACCAGGTTGGCGAGGTTCATAAACTTCTTGAAAGTCGGAAGCTCTTTCACTTCTTCTACCATCTGGTAGATGCTAGCTTCCTCATCCGTCAGCTTCATGTGACGCGCCTGGTTCCAATATTCTTCGGAACGCTCCTGGGCATCTTTATTCAGTACAACATTTTCTATGCCCCTATAAAACTTCTTTTCTTTGGCCTCACTGAACACATAGTTTTGATAAGAAACTGTACGCTTTCCATAGAGCCCATTGTCATTGTTGGATCCAAATAACTTGAACTTAAAGTCAATGGTGATTTTATCCTGAGAGAGCATCCAGGCAGCGTCATCATAATACTCGAACTCCTGGTCTATTTCCAGCCCATTAACAAAGTTGATATTCGTGGCTTTCGTAATCTGCATGCGGACTTTTTTGACCGCATAACTAGAGTCAGCTGTAATATATAGCTCTCCATTAAAAGCCAGGGCGGTGGGATTACGTGGTTGAAAAGCCAGCTTAAAAACCGGAGTTTCGCCAACCATGGTTGTGTCAACGACATAGTATTTATAAGTGGAGGTAGCCAGTAATGATATAGGGCTAACGAATTTCTGAGTCAGAACATCGATATTATTATCATAGATATTAATTGACTGGAACATCCTATCAATCAACGCTGAAAGTCCCTGCTCATCCATGTATTGATCAAATCCCACCTTTTGAACTCCATCCCGATATTCTTTTTCGCTACTTGGGTTACGTCTGTAATAAACCGTCGAATTGATTTCCCTTAGGTAAAGTGGCAGATATGACTTGCCAGTTAAAGGAAGTGTGTCAATGTAATTGATTAAGGCAGGATACTTCTTGGAATTCTTACGAACAAATTTGTCGGAAAGGTTATTTAGATCAAGCTCAATTTTTTCATACTTGTTGTACTCAAAAAAATCAAGGCCTTCTTTTCTATTATTATTCTTATTGTCCACCACCTTACGAATAATAGTCACCGCAGGATTACCTTTATTCCTATACCTCAACCTTTTTTCCTGAATCACCACCTCTTCCAATTCAATTTGAGTGGATTGTAGTTTGAAGTTTATTCGCTGGATCTTACCAATCGTCACCGGCTCCAGCTGGTCCTTATATCCCACATATGAGGCTTTCAATTCAATGGTAGCCCGATCGGTTTCAATGGTAAAATTGCCCGCAATGTCAGTGGTGGTTCCTGTCGTTGTGCCGACAAAAGTTACATTAACGAAAGGCAGTGGCTCATTTGTCTCATTATCAACGACGCTACCCCTGATTCGGGTGACACGCTGCCCTAAGGAATTAAAAGCAACCGTAAGGGTAAGAAATAAAAGAAATACGGCTCTCATTGAAGCTATTGATGGTTGTTTCAGAGTGTCCCTTGTTCAAATACTATACCAAAATTATTTTCTCGCAGCATAACTATCTTGTATAAGGCTAAATATGAGACTATTTCCCCTAAAAGAAGGTGCCTGTTTTTCAAAGCATAAAAATAACTCGAGAGTTTCAAATGACAGAGGCTATCGGGTTTTGTATTTTAAACATTATTGCTCCTCAGAAATCAATGAAGGTTCATCAAATTTGTTAATAACTAATGATCCCAGATGTAATGCAACCCCAAACAAGGCCCAGAAAATAATCCTGGCCCGCCTCAATAGGCCTCCACTCAATCCCAACGCTGCATCTAAACCAATCAATACGAACCCATAACTCATACTGTATTCATTCACCCCCATGCCCTGAGGAACAAAGAATCCAAGACTCACACTCATAAAAAGAGCTCCTGAAACGGTAAACACTTCAATAAATGTGGGGTCCATCCCAAACACTCTGAATATGACATAGATCTCAAGCATACTCAGGAACCTGGAGGCCATTTTGAAACCAAAGCTTACCAGGAACCTTCTCTTTGATAGCCGTTCATGTCTATACTGGTCCAGGAATTTTAATTTTTTAAGAATAAATCCAGTGAATTTGGTAGGAGCACTCGAAATGGTCACCCACATAGCTAAAAACGAGTATAAGAGAAACACAATCGCTGTAATCAACACGATGCTGTAGACCTCCGGCTCAAGAGGAGCAATAAATAATAAGGCAAATGCAGTAATAGAAGTGTACATCGTTCCCGAAAGCATGTGAAGCAATCGATCCTGGATGATAGCCCTGGTCGCAAAATCCAATTCAAGCCACCTGGTGAAGTGCTGAACCTTATAGGGTTCTCCTCCTAAACCAGCCAATGGAATGATTGCATTATAACCATTACCTGAAAGTTGGTTGAAAAGGGTATGAAAAAAGGGCACTTTAAAATGAGTAAGATTGTAAATACTCATGGTGTCCATGAACATCCAGGGAATAGCAGCCAGGAAAACGAAAACGATATTCCCACCTACAGAGGACAATGCCTCAGCAACGGTGTTCACATCCATTCGGTAGATCAGGTAGGCCAATACCCCTAGCCCCAGGATGTAAAACAGTAGTGCTTTGTGTTTGAATTTTTTCACACTTTCCTAACGTCATTCTGAATGCAACGCAGTGGAATAAAGAATCCCGTCAAATTCATAAGATTCTTGCTACGCTCAGAATGACGTAATTTAGTTCTTGGTAGATCACAGGATATCCTTAAAAACCAGTTCTCGCAAATCCTTTAAATCCGGATGGAAGTCCATTTCTCTCCAATCAGATTCGGCAATCTCGACAGTGTTAATAGGAATACCCTCCTTTACTAATTCATTGAATACGACCAACCAATACTTATTGATATTGGCCTCGTCTTTGATCATTTGAACTACCTTTTTCTTAAAAAGCTTTCGACTCAGTTTTCCCTTTACAATTGCCAACCCCACCGACTCGGCGTCTGTTTTATCCATGGGAATTTCCTTATGCACTTTCTTGACTAGTTTATCCTCCAGAAAAGTCACCTTCATGTCATCCTCATCGTACTCCTTTTTATAATCAATGGTGATGGTAATGCCTTCTTCCTGAATTGAATCATTAATGCGTTCATAGATGCCTTTGACATATACATTGTCACCATTAGTAATAATAAAATCTCTTTGTGGCATCAAATTATAAGCAAAGTAAAGTGAAAAGAGGTTATTTGAGTTCTCATAAAAGGGATTGTAAATCGTCTTTATTTTAATCTTTCCTTTGTACTCCAGAATCTTGGCTTCTATCTGCTCCTTTTTATAGCCAGTGAGAATGACTATCTCATCTATAATTCCGCTGTCAATGGCATTGTTTAACTGGCGCTCAAGCAGCGTTGTGCCATCCCCCAGATCTAATAATGATTTGGGCGTGTTTTTAGTTAATGGCATTAACCGTGATCCGGTACCTGCTGCCAGAATGAATAATCTCATATATTATGTAATGTGTTTTATCAGTTGGTGTTGGAGCTCATTTAACTCCGTCTCATTAAAATCAATTGTTTTTGTTAAGTCGGCAATTCCCGGCCAAAAAGGATCAATAATATTTCTACCAGCAAATTGAACCTCCCTGGAATATCTGGGGAAAACATGAAAATGCACTTCCGGATCAACCATCATTAGCATTTTATAGTTGATCTTTTCGAACCCCAGGAAACCTCTAAGCTTATTCTCAATATCACCAGTCACAGATTTCAACTCAGCAAAAGCCTCAGTCGAGAGTTCATTGAAACTGGTGTTTTCTGTTTTTGATATCAGTACCATACTTCCAAGTGTGACCTGTACCGGCCGGAGTAATAAATACCAATGACTGTACTCCTGTATTAGTGAGCCAGGATATCCGAACTTATGAAGTGTTTCTGATAGCATCTTACTTAATTATTTTTGAAGTATGCCCTGAACCACATCTCAAGGTTGACCAACATCCAAATTTTCAGTCCAAACTTATGTTCAGAAAATAGGTGCTTATTCTTTAAGACTTTCTCCAGGTAAGGCTGATTATACAAACCTCTATTTGCAGCAGTCTTATCAAGTAACAAGTCCTTGGCCATATCATGAAAATCTCCACTTAACCATTTATGAACCGGCACGGGAAATCCAACCTTCTTGCGCCAGGTAATATTTCCAAGGTCCTTCTCAAAAGCTTTCTTTAAAATGTATTTTGGAACATCATGCGTTTCGCTGATTTGATCGGAGTTCAGTGCAGCAGCGGCCAACATGGATTTCCACTTGATTTTGTATTCAAACGGAATACTCATGGCAAACTCGACCAATCGATGGTCAACAAAAGGAACTCTTCCCTCCACTGAAGTGGCCATTGTTGACATGTCCAATCGGTGTAAAAGACCAACTATGTGAAACTTTTCAAATATCCAGAGGTACTTGTCATAGTGACTCATACCATCCAAACGTTTGTACTGATCAGCAAACAATTGATAATTTTTATGATCTCCTTTTAGATCTGAAAGAGCCTCAGTTGAAAGAAAATTACTTTTTTCATCCCAATTGATGTATTGATAGAGATGTAACAGGTGGTCCAACTCCGAGTCAAAAGACTTTTCACCGTATTTATTTCGAAGATTATCCTTTAGTAGATGTGTAACCTCTTCACCATTCAAACTTCCTGACTTATTCAGCTCATTTAATCTTTGGAAGTCGTACGGGCTGCGAAAGATACGGCCATATCCGCCAAAGATCTCGTCTGCGCCTTCACCGGATAAAACAACGGTGATGTACTTCTTTAATTCCGCTGACATTACATGCAATGCCGGTTCATTGGGGACACTCAAAGGAGAATCCTTGAAGCCAATTAACTTCTGCATGTTGTCAATGTAATCAGTCGGTGTGAGCAGTATCTCATGGTGATCAGTCTTATACATGTTGGCGACTTCCCTGGCGTAATCAAACTCATTGAAACCCTCATCTTCAAAACCAATTGTGAAGGTTTTAATGGGCTCCTCAGTCATTTGAGACATCAAGGCGACTACAATACTGGAATCCAGTCCCCCACTTAAATAAGCACCAAATGGAACATCGGCAATCATTCTGTACCTGACGGATGAAGACAACAATTCCCGTATTTTTTCTATATAGTATGCTTCGCCAAGGTCTTGTCTCTCTGTTAAAATAGGAAGTTCATAGTATTGCTTCAGCTCAACGTTCCCGTCGCTTATTTCTAAATAATGTCCGGCAGGTAAGGACTTGATATTGTTGAATA
>JAJCYL010000550.1 GCA_029262955.1 Cytophagales bacterium
AGTAGTCAAGCAATTAGAGGAAAATGCTTTTGACGGCTATGAAAACCTCGGCAACGTCCTCTTCATCAATGCTCATCAGGAAAAGGAAATTCTGGCGGATGCCAATATCTTAAGTGGACCTGACGATGAAGTTAAGCCCGAAGTGCTGGACGAATCTGAGAAACCAGATTGATCCTGTTAAACTGAAACAGCTTCCCGTTTTCCCAAACATTTAAATACCAACCGATAGAATTCCGGGTGGGATTGCCAGGTTTTACCCGTAACTATCATACCATCTTGAATGGCTTCGTCGGAAGAAACGTAGATACCGCCGCAAGATTCCACTTCAAATTTGACGTGTTCATAACAAGCTATTTGCTTTTGATCAACCAGTCCAGCAGTAACCAATATTTGGACACCATGACAAATGGCAAAAATGTACTTTTTAGCTTGATGAAATTCATGAGTGATTTCAATCACCCGCGGATCATTTCTCAAATATTCGGGAGCACGGCCTCCAGGAAATAATACCGCCTCATACTCATCAGTCCTAACATCACTAAAAGCAATTTGAGATTCAACCAGGTAGCCAGGTCTTTCGACATATGTATCCCAGCCCGGTTCGAAGTCGTGAATAACCAAATTCATTCGTTTAACGGAAGGGGCAGCAATAACAGGCTCATATCCTGCTTCAATTAACCGGTGTGAAGCATATAGTATTTCAAAGCTTTCACCAGCATCGCCAGTAATTATTAGAATTTTGTGTGACATGGAAGATAGTTTTAATGAATAATCAATGAGACCTTTGTACTAAGGCAAACTCGCCTTGAACTCCTCGTAAGTCATACCGGTTTCTAAAATAAATTCAGTACTGCAGCCATCAGTCTCAGCTTTTGCATTGATGTCCTCTACCCTATTATCCGGGCTTGGATGAGTACTCAGGAAAGCGGGTGTGCTTCCAGCCTGGCCCTCATCTAATAATTTTTGGAAAAAAGCAGCAGCCCCATTGCATGCATAGTCGCTGTCACCCAAGTAGATAACTGAAAATTCATCGGCTTCAGATTCATCACCTCTACTGAAAGAAAGGCTTGCCAAACCATTGGCTATTTGAGCTACCTGATCGCTTTGTCCCCCTAATAAAATGCCTGAAAGCAAAGACAAACCAAATCGCTGCTTCATCTGGTCAGATGAATGACGCTGATCAGCATGAGCTATTTCATGACCCATAACTCCAGCCAGATCATCAGCATTTTCAAGAAATTTAATCAGCCCCGTATACACATAAATGTAGCCACCTGGTGTGGCAAAAGCATTTAATGTGGCATCATCTTCGATGATTTTCAAGTCCCATGCGAAGAGTTCCCTGTAAACGATGTCATCGCTTTCCAGAATATCATTCATCATTGCATTGAGGTATGTATAACTCGACGCATATTCTGTCTTACTCAAAATAGGGAATTGCTCCGGATCGCTTAATATTTGATCGTCAACCTGTTTACCAAGTTCAACGTCATTTGCCGGGGTTAGACCTGTTAAGTTTTCAAACAAGGTTCCACCACCTTCGCCATCACCACCACAACTTAACAAAAGTCCTACACCACAAAATGCTACTATTCGTTTTAAATTCAATCCTTTCATAACACAAAGAAATAAATAAATACTGCAAAAATCTAAAAAGATTAGGGCCATCCGCAGCTTTAATTAGATCGAATTTCGATGACAAAAGCGAACCACTCCACGGGCATTGCAGTGAAATTATTAATTCTGTCATGGGTAGCTTCATTCCGATAGTACCGAATGAAGCGAAGTGCCTATCTAGAACGTACTGACCTACGGGTCTCGGACAGATTCTTCGGTCGCCCAAAACGGGCTCCCTCAGAATGACGCTTTTCTGAGAAAAGGGGATAGTTCCTTTTTCAGAGGGAGGCTTGCAAGCCGACCGATGAATCTCAAGCCTTAAATTACCACCTGCCCTTTCTTTGACTTCTTCAGCGCCTCATTCACTTTTGGCAAATCATTCTCTAAGTAATAATTCAATTGATCAAGGTACCCTTTTAGCTCCTTTTGGAGTTCCTTGAACACTTTCTTATTCCCATCTGTTGGTGGGCCATCACCACTTTCAAGACTTTTTCGTAAATAGGCCAACCTATTGTTAATCTTGATCGGAAAATTGAGCGGATCCTGGTTGCTCTGGTTTTGTACCTGGTACAACTCTTGTTCAACCGCACTTACTTTCTCGAGGAATTGATCTGTGGTCCTTTGAAGTGATTTACCAGCCCCTGTAAGTTGCTCTTCCAACTGACCTTTAATGTCTCTTATCTTAATTACAGCTTCATTGGCCTTAGTGGTTTCATTTCTAATTTGCATGGCCAATTCGAATTGTTCCTGTACTTCGGCTGGATTAATATTCTTATGTCGAGGATCCAGGCGAACCTCAAATGAATGGGTCTGTACATCATTTCCCACGGTTAACCTTACCTGGTAAGTACCCGGAGGTGCCCATGGACCAAGCTGTGGTCTTGCCGACCAGATAATCATGCCATCAAAGGAAGTAGCCCCCGGATATCTCAACTTCCACTCCCAACGATTTAAGCCTGGTGCAGTAGTAGGTGCTTTTGGCAGGGCACCCAACCACCTCGCAGATGGGTCGTTGTCCTCCTTTACTTCTGGTTCAGTTCCAGTAAACTCTTCTATAAGATTACCTTGCTGATCCAATACCTCAATCTTAACCTGTTCAACCTCATCTTTCAAGTAATATTGAACCACTGCATCCTGAACTCTTCTATAGGCAGTATAAGGCTTGTAAAGATGAACTGATTTCCCAGCCACTGCATCGCTCATTTCTCTAATAGGTGCTATGTCATCTAGTATATAAACAGAACGGCCGTGTGTGCCCGCAACCAGATCCTTCTCGGTCACGCTCAAATCGGTTACCTGAGTATCAGGCATATTGACCTGTAGCGATTGCCAACTCTCGCCATCATTAAAAGAGACCCAGGCTTGATGCTCACCGCCTGCATATAAAAGTCCAGATCGAGTGGGATCCTCTCTAATCACATGAAGGAAATCGTCTGCCCTAATGCCCTTGATGATCTTTTTCCAGGTTTTCCCATAATCAGATGTTTTCCATAAGTATGGTTTTCTGTCGTCCATTTGATAACGCTTGGCAGCCAAGTACGCCGTACCGGGTGTGTGTTTCGAAGCTTCAATGATGCTAACACGAGTATCTTTCATCATATCCGGGGGAGTGATATTCTCCCAGTTCTTTCCATGGTCACGAGTTATGTGTACCAAACCGTCATCAGATCCGGCCCAGATGGTATTCACGTCATGATATGAAGGTGCTAATGCAAAGACAGTGGCATAAATCTCAGGGCCGTTCATATCTTTTGTTATCACGCCACCGGTAACATCTAGTGTAGCTGGGTCGGCAATAGTTAAATCAGGGCTGATTTTCTCCCATTTCTGGCCTCCATTCGTTGAATACCAAACACTTTGAGAACACGTATATAGTCTGTTATTATCTACTGGAGAAAACACAATGGGGAATGTCCATTGCCACCTCTCCGGAAGGTCTTTTGACGGATCGCCGGAGAAGAATCTGGGATAAACCTGTAAATCCCTTTTTTGTCCATTACTCCGATCATATCTCGTTAATAATGCACCCTGACTTCCCGCATAAAATACATCGAGGTCTTTTGGATCTTGAGTTATGTACCCACTCTCCCCTCCACCAACATCATAGTAATGTTCACTGGCTGGGCCTCTTGCCTGCTTAAATCCCCACCCCTCGCTAGGGATGCACATCGTAGAATTATCTTGCTGAGCTCCGCATACATGATATGGGAAGTCATTTGTTGTCATAATGTGGTAAAACTGAGAGGTCGCATAATCCTGATCGGTAAAGGTCGCCCCTCCATTTATTGAGACCGAACCTCCTCCATCAGTAGCCACAATCATCCGCTGAGGGTCGTTAATGTCAATCCACATGTCATGATGATCACCATGTGGCGTCTCAATTTCAATATCAAATGTCTTACCTCCATCCACGGATTTCCAGAATCTCACATTTAGGACATACACCACATCAGCGTCCTGGGTATCAGCATAAACCCGGGAGTAGTAAAATGCCCTTTGGCGAAGTTTTCTTTCATCATTTACTTTTTCCCAGGTTGCTCCCCCATCATCGGAACGGAATAGACCACCTTCATTTGCCTCAACTTGAGCAAATACTCTATTGGGGTTCACCGGTGAAACGGAGATTCCAATTTTACCAATCGGTGCTTTTGGCATTCCTGAATTCTTCGTTAGCTCTGTCCAGGTATCTCCTCCATCTGTTGATTTATAAAGCCCACATTCCGGTCCTCCACCCCACATTTTATAGGCCGTTCTATAAACCTGCCAAAAAGAGGCATACAACACATTGGGGTTAGTTCTATCAATAACCAGGTCAATCGCACCTGTTTGGTCGCTTACATACTTGATTTTCTTCCAGGTATTCCCGCCGTCTTTTGATCTAAAAACTCCCCGTTCCTCATTTTTCCCATAAGGATGTCCAAGCGCAGCCACATACACTATATCTGGATTGGTAGGATGCACCCTCACCTTAGAGATGGCCTCGGTATCTTTCAGCCCAACATTCCTCCAGGTTTCACCACCATCCGTTGATTTGTAAATTCCGTCACCCTGCATGATATTTCCCCGAAGCTCTGTCTCTCCCATACCGATGTATATGATATCCGGATTAGTTTCGGATACTGCTACAGCTCCAACTGATGAACTTTTCAATTGACCATCTGTAACCGGTTTCCAATTTTGTCCAGCGTCCGTTGTCTTCCAAAGTCCACCTCCAACTGCACCGAAATAATACTCGTTTCTCCTACCAGGGCTACCCGAAGCAGCCAGAGATCTTCCTCCCCTCTTAGGGCCAAGGTTCCTCCATTCCATTCCTTTAAAAAAGGAATCATCATAAGTTTGCTGGCTAAGCAAGTCGGAAGAAATAAATAGAGATATGAATACAAAACTCGCTAGGGTAAAGCCTCTGATCTTCATTGTTACTTTATTTAGTTATTTAAGTCAAGTTAAATCAAGGGTTAAGGAATAAAAAGCCATTGGTGTAAATGCTATGTTTGTAAGTAATGTGTATACACACCAACATCCTATCAATTTTAGTATTGGGACTGTTTTCAACCTTGTGCTGGGGATGTGGTGACCGGCCAAATAAAGGTTCGAAAACCACCAGGCGTGAAATAGTTAAATATACCAACAACCTGGAAATCACTAAAATCGATCAAGGTTTAGTGGTTAAAGTTGGTCAACCTTACAAGGGATCCAAAGCCTCTAAGACTTATCTACTCACAAACATTATTGATCAGACAAATCAAAAAGGTTTTGATGCAGTCATAAAGGTTCCCATTAAGTCACTAGTAGCCACCGCCACTTCTCAGGCAGGATTTATTGATCAACTTGGTTCTCAAAACTTGCTAACAGGCTTTACTACCACAGATTTCATTTCATCTGTAAAAATAAGAGAACGAGTTAACTCTGATCAGGTGGTCGAACTGGGACGTGACACGAATATCAACATTGAAGCACTTATCGATCTTTCTCCGGATGTATTAATTGCCTATAGTGCCTCAACAGATGTTAGCCAATGGGAACAAGTGGAGAAATTAGGTATTCCTGTTGTATATGATGCCTCTTTTCTGGAAACATCACCATTAGCGCAGGCTGAATGGATTAAGTTTTTTGCTGCGCTGGTGGGCAAATCAAAACTTGCTGATTCCATTTTCAACAACGTGGAAAAAACTTACCGAGACTTGCAATTACTTACCAATAACATAGCCAATAAGCCAACTGTAATCTGTGGTACCATGTACAATGGTACCTGGTTTATGCCCGGTGGTAAAAGCTGGGTCGCCACTTACATTGACCATGCTGGTGG
>JAJCYL010000551.1 GCA_029262955.1 Cytophagales bacterium
TGTATCTTAATTTATCTATTATTAAAAATTTAAATTGATTTACTAAGCAGATAACTCCAGCCGTTGCTAAAATTCAGCATATTCGATTGATTTAGCTGTAATAAGAAACAACAAGCGGCCGCATTTTACACAGGCGTTAGCGGGTATTTTGAGACTTCGATGAAATTCCTTTACTCCATTCTTATCTGTTCTTTAATTCTTACCCGGCCAATGTTGGGACAGGATCATTTGGAGCCAACTCAAGACATTTTTTGGTCTTATCCATTTGAATATGATTATCACTCTAAAATTCGGACCATTCTTCTTGATAGTTTGAGAACCCCTCCAGATGTGCAAATCGTAATAACACCTTCGTTCTCCGAAGAATCAGTATGGCAGCTTATCCATTCAGTGGACGAGAACGAGTATTATTCTTTTTACAGAACTGGCTCTATAAGTATTTGGTATAATAACTACAGTGATAAACCTAAGAAAGTCAAACTAATACCAACTGACAAGGCGTTGAGCAAGGAGACATTTGAAACTATTAAAAACTTATATAAAGCAGCCATATATACGGTTCGTTACACCCTGCCAGATGGCACAATGGGCATGGATGGAACAAGTTATTACTTTGGGGTCTTCGATGAGGGTCCAAAGACAGGTACTATTTGGTCTCCCAAGGCCGATACCAAAATGGGTAGATTAGTTTCGATATCTAATGAACTAATGGAATTGGCAAGTAAGCCTGGTAACCGGTTGGAATTAGGCTCAAAACTGATCCTTGACATTGAGAAGTTGACCAAAGAGTTAAAATAACACCCACCAACAATTAGGTGACAAACACAGTGGAGTCACTAGCAGATCGTTTCGGCCATCTCTGTAGCCACTGTGTTTTCAGCTGTTGACCAATCCTAAACCGGCAGCCAGGCAGATAGCCCTCTACTGTGTAATTTCAATCTATGGCCAATCAGCCTGATTGGCAGTTCCATTCAATGCCATCGAGTGTCCCTTTTATTTATTTAATGACAGAACTCAACGAACTGATTGCTGAATACAAGAACATGCGCTAACAATTAGGATCCTCGTTACAAGGATGCACTTTATCATGCAGTCGTTGCCCCACCAACTTTCGCAATCAGACCAATTTGGCCCATATGATAGCCCTCATGACGATTGATATGATACAATGCTTGTCGTTTTGTTTTGAAAATATAATGAGCAGCTTCATTGGGGTGGATTTCATCTAAAGTTTCAGACGATAACGTTTTGACAAAACCCAAAGTGGCTTGATGGATAGTACTCATAATAACTAAAAGCTCGTCCAAAGGAGGCCAGTGGTCCTGATGCCCTATATGAGGACTGGAAATCTTAAATTCAGATAACCATTCCTGCCTCTCATGAGATGCTCCAATACTTCGGCTAATATTGTATTGGGCCCACGACAAATGAGCAATCAACCAATAAGCGCTATTCATCTCATGACCTTCGATATTTAATGATTTGGTTAACAGTTCATCTGGTACTTTAGATATGTACCATTTGGTTAGCTTTCTTGTATAGTCGAGCATTTCTGAAATACCCTCAGCTTCTGTCCTCTTCATACTCACAAATTTTGTGTTAATTTTTTAGGCGCTACTTCACAATATGCGCATTTTAGGGCATCCAAAAGCATTTCAGCCCCAATATTCTCAATATTAATCACCGTCCAACCTTGCTTTCCCCACTTATTGGCCACCGGAGATATGTTATCCGGATCATAGTCGGAGAATACCGATTGATCAACTTCATTGAGTTTCAAAACCGCCTCTTTTTTCACTTCATCCAATGTGACGAAAATCTTCTTACAGACTCTGAAAGAAGACTTTTCAAAATGAGGCTGTTCAATAACTTCTGGAAAGGAGAGGGCTACAGTTTTAAACTTATGTAAATCCATACCGAAATCCTCCTAAATAATGTAACCACTATAAAAAGTTGAGGTATACCTATTAATATTTATGAGATGTGCAACCCTTACCAGGTGTAATTGTCTCTCTACTAACTCAAAATAACTACAATACCCCATGATCAAAAACTTTTTCATCATTACAATCAGGAATCTCTTTCGAAATGGCCTCTATTCCTTCGTTAACATTGTTGGTTTATCTGTAGGCCTGGTTTGCAGCATTTTGATTTTGCTATGGGTCGATGACGAGACCTCCTACGATGCTTTTATTCCAAAAGCAGATCGCCTGTTCCAGGTATGGGTTAATTCTGAATATGATGACAGAATCAATTCCTGGCGTTCAGTGTCATTGCCAATTTATGAAGCCATAAAGTCAAGGGATAGTAACATCAAAAACTCCGTTGTTGTGGATTGGGGAGGAGACCATTTATTAACCGTGGGGGATACCAGAATTCTCAAGCGGGGCTATTGGGTGAGCAAGGAATTTCTGCAAATGTTTGAATTCCCTTTATTAATAGGGGATGCAGCCCAAGTGATGGAAGACCCCTCTTCAATTGTGATATCTCAATCCCTGGCAACGATCTTATTTGGGGATGATGATCCCATCAATAAAGTGATCAAAGTAGATGATGAAAGTTCTTTGAAAGTTACTGGTATTTTGAAAGATGTACCTGGTAACTCCTCATTTGAATTCGACTACCTTATGCCGTGGGAGCATCGCGAAACTATAAGCGATTTTGTGGTTCGGAATAAGACCAATTGGGGTAATTATTCCTTCCAGGTTTTTGTGGAGCTT
>JAJCYL010000552.1 GCA_029262955.1 Cytophagales bacterium
TCGACCAGGTTTTTCAATTCAAACTTCAATTTTTCAAGCCTGCTGGGCTGAATATCAAAAGCATTCATGGACTCAGATAGATCAACCGCAATGAAAATGTCCTTTCCAACTGCTTTCACCTCTCTACTTGTTTCTCCAAAAGAAGGACCTAACAAGGCTACTATAAGTAGAAAGAAATAGGAAGTTCTTACCAAAACTTTATAAAAGATAGCTCTGTAGGATGTATTAATTGCTTTGGCTATTCTTATTACTCGGTTGACATGTAAAAAATATAATCCCATGAAAGTTATCATGAAGACAATTTCTAATGTGCCTATAGAATTAAACCAGGTCATTTTTTCGCAACTGTAAAACTACCTTTTTAATCACGATAGATTGGTGATCCTGTTGCTTCAAATGCTTCATTTAGTGTTAAATAATGTTAAAGGATTTGTATGACACAAATCCGTAATGGACGTGGTTTACTCGAAGTTGTCATACTATATTTGCGAACTCAAATTTTTGAGCCATAGTACACGGAGAGGTGGGTGAGTGGCTGAAACCACATGTTTGCTAAACATGCGTGCGAGTGATCGTACCGGGGGTTCGAATCCCCCCCCCTCCGCCAGTGGGTGTGAGAGTGGGTTTGAGAGTGGGTGTGAGAGTGGGTTTGGGTGTGATTGGGTGTGGGTGTGAGTGTGGGATTGGGTGTGATTGGGTGTGGGTGTGGGATTGGGTGTGAGTGTGGGTTAAGGTAGTATATTGAAAATATGTTTGATTTTGAGAAGCTTGAGGTTTATAAGATTGCTCAAGAGGTTAATATCAAAGTTTATAAATTAATTAAAGCCAGTCCTCAGATAGACGAAGTTTTGGTTAAACAATTAAAAAGGTCTTCTTCAAGTGTCTTATTGAATTTATCTGAAGGAACTGGAAGAATGACTCCAAGGGACAAGCAAAATTTCTACACGATTGCCAGAGGTTCCGTTTTTGAAAGTGTAGCGATCATTAATTTATTGAAAGAACTTGATTTGATTGGAGAGGAAGATCATCAATCAATATATGATGACTTTGAAAGCTGTTCAAAAATGCTCTTAGCCATGTACCGCTCTCAAAATCCTAAATAGCTAATGAAATCTTGTCACACCCACACCCACACCCAATCTCACACCCACACTCACACTCACACCCAAACTCACACCCAATCTCACACCCACACCCATCTGCCCGTATAGCTCAACTGGATAGAGCAACGCCCTTCTAAGGCGTAGGTTCGGGGTTCGACTCCCTGTGCGGGTACATAAAAAGCCTTACTTCGGTAAGGCTTTTCTTTTTAGTAAATCTGAAATTCTTATTTCTGATTTTTCAGGAGTTCATCTACTTTCTTATTTAGTAGATCTATTTTAGCCTCCATCTCATCATTGTTGTCAGAAACCATCTCATCTACGAAAATGGCATTGACGATGGAAAAGCCGAAAATACCACCACTAAGCACTACTAACGCAAAGAATAGTCTTGAGAAACCAGCAACAATGGGGTCGGTTTCGGTATTATTAACTATGGCCATTGGAATTTCATTCCAACCTTCCAGGGTGAATATTTGGAATATTGAGTAGAGTGAAATGAGTGGGTCCCCAAAATATTCAGGTGCAGCTGCTCTAAATAAATAACTGGAAAGCACGGCTAATAGAATGTTGTAAATGAAAAGTGCCGCGAAAACAAATACCGATGCCCTTACTGCCCTGGATACTCCCTCAATTAATTTGTTAATGTTAGGGATAAAGCGCATAAAACGAAGAATTCGGAACACCCTCATTAACCTGAAAACCAATAAATAGGAGATGTCGGGAATGGAAATGAAAATTTCAAAAAGCGATGGTGTGGATATGGCAACTAAAATAAAATCGAACTTGTTACCGGAATTAGACATGTATCCTTTCCAGCCGTATTCCCGAACTTTCACCCCAATTTCCAGGATAAAGAAAATGGTGAAAAAATGATCAATAACATCCATCAGCCTCATTGAATGGAATCGATCAAATCCCATTAGGAATAATGTGGCTGAATTTGCGAGGATTGCTCCAACAATCACCCACTCACTCATGAAAATCCTTTTCAAAAATGACATGCTGTAATCAACAAATTTTGGATAGTATACCTACCAGGATGTAAATTATTGAAATAAACTTATAATCTAACCCAAGTACTCTAAATACCTGAATTTACTGAAAATGACATACACCTTCAGCCATGCCATTCAAAAATTACCGGATGGGTGCCATTAATAGAGATTCCTGCATCAGTTTGGGAGGCATATTTCCAATTTTCAATAATTTTTCATGAAAGTCAGACAGCGTAAACTCTTCTCCCATTTTTTCACGGTAGAGATCTCGCATTTTCAATATTTCGCTCATTCCCAGGAAGTAACCAAGAACGTAGCCCGGACGAGCATTCGAAGAATCAATTTCAAGCTGTGCTGCCCATCGAAGAAAGCCAACCTTGTCAGCCATAATGCTGATTGCTTCTTCATAGGACAACCTTCCACTATGCATTCCGCAATCGTAGACCACCCGAGCATTTCTCCATAACCGAAGTTGTCGTTGCCTTAAAACAATTCTCTTGTTGGGAAAAAATCCGGTTTCTCGCATTAATTGCTCATTATAAAGTCCCCAACCTTCACTAAACATCGAGAGCCCGTTTTCCTTTCTTATTTTTCTTGGGTTGTGCATTTGATAAAGGCCTTGCACATGATGTCCCGCATATGCCTCATGGGGTGCAGTAACAATAATAACTCCCCAATCATGTTCGACAAGGTATTCTTGTTTGGTCTTCTTATCCCATTGTTCTTCAAATGGGTTGATCATCCATTGAGCAGTTAGAATACCATCGGCATCTTTACCTTTGGCTCTGGAAAAATTACCGTAATAGGATGTTTTTCTTAGGTATTCAGCCCGTGGTACCACCTGCACTCGTTCATTCCAGGGTATTGGAATAAGATTATTTGATAGAATGTGTGACTTAGCACTATCGACCCATAATTGATGAGCCTCGATCATTTTGTCTCTATCGGGATAATCATTCTTGATTTCAATGGCCAATTCCTGCCAGGTTTTGTTGGGATCGATTTCCCTGGCAATTGCTTCCAGCTCGGCAACTGTCTCATTGAACTTTCTATTACCAAATTCCCAGAGAGTTTCATCATTGTAATCCAGTAAAAATTCTTCTTTAAGTATCGCGTTGTATATCTTCTTTCCCATTGAAGGGCTGCCTTCAGGTTTGGATGGGAGCTTTTCTTTAAGAAATGTTATGTATGAGCTTAATGCTTGTTGTGCATTGGTTACCAATGGCTCTAACTTTTCAGTGCCCTCATTCTCAGCAATAAATGCCGGTAATTCTTTGTTGAAAAAGCCGATGGCATTTTCAGCCATGAATAATGATAATTCCTGAAACCTGGGGATGAATACCTCAATTTGCTATTGCCCGTTGCTCAAGTGCTGAGGTACAAGGCCCAGGGGCTCTTCGAGATTTGCAACTTTGTCTGCAATCTCACCTGGTTTTCCAATGATGTTGGCCAGGTTTCTAAATGGCATGTATACTCTTGGGTCTTTTTTCCACTTTTGATGCTGAGAGAGTCGAATGTCTTGCCCTCTAAGAATACTCATAGCAAACTGCCAATCGATTTTATTTTCGAAGGATAAACCAGCGGTGTCTATTTTCCGTAATTCTTCAACCTGCCCACGTATTTGATCAATTTTGAGCTGATAGGAAGCCGCACTAAGGTCATTAGTTTCACCTCCTCCGGACGACGGTTCAAATTGGTCAATAAAAGTTTGAAAGGCCTGGTCAGCCGAATCGCCTTTGGGAGCTTGTGGTGAACTACAATAAAAGAAGATAGCTGGAAGTATAAATAGGGACTTTTTCATTTCAAGGGTTTGATTGTGATTGATATAAAAATAATGATTGATAGGGAATGTAGCTACTACTCTGGGACAAACGGGACATGACCATAGATTGAAATGACCCTCAATAGTTGTTTTATATTATTTCACATCCATTGAAACTTAGCCTCAATTGGTAGTAGCTTTTAGGATTAAGATGTTTCTTTGCAGAAGTGAATTAATATTTAAAATCCGCCGGACTTCTTTCAACACCTTTGAAGTCAATTGAATAAACCACCAGGGGTTCACTCAGATGAATGCAGTTATAATTGTCTAAGGCAGCCATTATCAAGGAAAACCTATGAGGTTTGCGGATTTTAGGTAATAATTATTTAACTCGCGATAATACTAGAGGAATTATTAGAAAATGGAAATAGGAATTGAAGTTGTATTGACCTACATATATCCAATCTTTATCATATTGATGGTCATGGAATACGTTATGGCCAGGCACTTATTTAATTTAAAGGAATCTTTTGCGGGTTTTGCCATTGCTGCGGGAGCATCGGTAGTTGCCTTTTTTACAAAAATTGTAGCACTTGGGATCTTTATATTCATATTCGAAACGTTTAAAGATTTGCGAGTAGAATACTTTGGTTATGCGTCGTTTGGCTGGGCATGGTACGTATGGATTTTTGCTATTATTGCTGACGATTTTAATTTTTATTGGCATCATCGTTTGAGTCATACCGTACGATTGTTATGGGCTGCGCATGTTCCACATCATTCAGCCAAATCATTTAATCTTACTATTGGCATTAGGAATGGTTGGTTTATCACTCTTTATAAACCTGTGTTTTGGCTTTGGATGGCAATGATTGGTTTCGAGCCGATAATGATTGCGACCGCATTAATTATCAATGGTATTTATCAATTCTTTTTACATACACAGCTAGTTCCTTCACTTGGATGGTTTGAAAAAGTATTTAACACGCCTTACATCCATCAGGTTCATCATTCGAGCAATATTGAATATTTGGACAAGAACCACGGTGGGATGTTTATCATATGGGACAAATTGTTCGGGACTTATCAGGACATTATCACAACCATTGACCCGAAATATGGCATCCTAAAGGATCCCGACTCCTACAATCCCATATTTTTAAATACTCATGAGTTCTCCGATATCTGGAGAGATGTTAAAAAGGTTTCCTCCTGGAAGGATAAGTTAAAATATATTTTTTACCCTCCGGGATGGAGTCATGACAATTCAACAAAGACAGCTATGGAACTACAGAGAGAACTTGTACCGAGCCTTTCAACGAGTAAGTAGGCACTTCCTTAACTTTTGATAGGGCCTGTTTTAGTGGTTCGGAACTCCTATTATGGGGGCAGAATTGAATCTTAGTATTCTGACACAAATAATTCCAAAGGAAATTCAGTACAAAAGACTTGAATTACTGTCTTAAGAGTTAATTAAGTCAAAAATCACAGGACCTACCAATAAATTACGAATAGAGACAATGGAGAATTTCATTAACCAAAACGCGGAAGATTTTGCAAGTTCAGAATCATTCCAAAATTGGTATTTTAAAAATGATGATGAGGCCGTAGCATTTTGGGATGATTGGATTGGTGCAAATCCAAAAATGCAGGATGAAATTGATCAAGCCGTATATATTCTAAAAAAATTAGAATTTAATACCCCTAAGCCAACTGTGGATGAGATTAAACATTCATGGAACACCTTCAAAGTGCGTCTGGATTTTGAAAGTGATGTAAAAACCGAAAGTGATGTAAAAACCGGGAATTTAGATCATGGCGATGGCAGGAAGTCGTTTTCAAGACAATACTATATTGGAATTGCAGCTACATTTACTATACTGTTAACTTCAATATTTGTATTTCACTTCTTTTTCCAGGATGATTCAGCATTTTACAATACAAAGTTTGGAGAGACGATAAGCGTCACATTACCGGACAATTCAGTAGTGACTCTTAACAGTAACTCTACACTCAAATACAATAAGGAGTGGGATAGAAGCCAGGAGAGGGTGGTTTGGCTGGATGGTGAGGCATATTTTTCAGTTGTTCATACAGAAACCGACCAAAAATTCAGCGTAATTACCTCAAATGGACTGAAAGTTGAAGTCCTCGGGACAGAATTTAATGTGAATAAACGCAAAGGGCTAACAAGGGTGGTACTCAAATCTGGTAAGGTGAAATTGAGTATTGACAAACTCGATACTCGTGAGGAGATGTTAATGCAGCCTGGTGAATTGGTTGAAATTAGAGACACCTCCC
>JAJCYL010000553.1 GCA_029262955.1 Cytophagales bacterium
CTGTTAGCCTTTATCTACCTTCACTATGGTGAAACAGGATTGGTTCCGGAATTAGAAACGGATTTTCTGGCATTGATTTGGACAATTTTAATATCAAATCTCATTGGTTTGGGTATTACCAGGCTTGGCAAAGTCTTTAGGAGGATTCTACCCTGGAAACGTTTTTTTACTACCCGATTCATTGCTGGACTATTTTCGAATGCACTTGTTGGAGTTGGTCTGATCACTGTAGGTGTCTTTTTGTATACCACGCTATTTTCAGATACTATTTTTCAGGATTTTATGTATGAATACCAGGACAGTGCCATAAAGCTCGGCATCTTGCTGTTTTTCATGCTTTTTATCCAAGTCATTGTTGATTTTACTTTTTCCTCATATAATGAATATGCAGTCGGACAAATAGAGTCAGTTAAGTTGGAAAGAGAACATTTGGAACTTCAATTTGAGGCATTGAAAACCCAACTGAGTCCCCATTACCTATTTAACTGTCTCAATACCATCTCCTCACTTGTTGATAAAAATGCTGAATATGCCGAAACTTTTATCAGAAGGCTGGTCCAAACCTATCAATATATTTTGGACTCAAAAGACAAGCAACTGATCTCCTTAGCGGAAGAAATCGATTTCGTAAAAGCTTACCAATTCCTACTCAAAGTAAGATTTGGGGATGCCATGAAAATCAATTTTGAGTTGTCAGAGGAAGTAATGAAAACGCGTATTCCTCCACTCACTATACAAATACTGATAGAAAATGCAGTAAAGCATAATGAAATCTCAGAAGATGATCCATTGGAAGTGGATATCAAGATGGACAATGGTCATTTTATCTCAGTTCGAAATGACAAGACTCGGGAAGTATTTGAAGGAGTGAGTTCATTTAAGATTGGTTTGGAGAATATCCAAAAGCGCTATCAGTACTTTACCAATAAGCCTATTAAAATTATTGATCAACAAAATTTTGAAGTCAAACTACCACTGATCCCAGCAGCATGAGTAAGGCTTTTATCAATAATACTATTTTCAGACTTATATGGCCATTGTTCTATGGAGCAATGACTTATCTGATTATTCTGCTGATATTCGACAACATCAGCCAGCTAACTGAAAACTTTTTTGGGGAGGAATTGTGGTTTTGTGTGGGTTTATCTTACCTGTTTTTTGAATCAATTCGGCTGGAGATAACACAATTGCAAAGCTTCGAGACGCTGAAGGGTAGAATTTGGTTGTGGGTAACCATTCAACTTCTCTTGTCAATGGCTGTATCGACAGTCATGATATCAGGTGCGCTTTCAATTTATTTCATTGAATATGTTGGTTACAGTTTTGGCACTTTCAATACTGAATTAATCACCTTCAATTCCATCTTTGTGGTTACCGCCATTTTGTATAATATGATGTTTTTTGGGATTTATTTTTTGAATGTCAAAAATGAAGCCTTGTTGAATAAGGAGAATACAGCCAGGAAGAACCTCGAATTCCAAATACAAGCATTCAATGGTGACATTAATCCAAGATTTCTCTATTCGTGTTTAGAAACTTTAATCACTTTATTGAGAAAGAAAGGTCGAACAGCAGAGAAATTTGTTCACCACTTATCTTCCATCTATAGATATATACTGGAGAATAAACACAATGAACTTTCGACCTTGAAATCAGAGATGGAGTCGCTCAATGATCTTATTTATCTATTCAATGGACGGTTTAATGGTCAGCTAACTCTGAGTGCCAATATTGACAAAGATTCTGAAGACAAGCAGCTCGTTACAGGGACACTTACGGCCATTGTTGAAGATATTGTTAACAATACCATCGTTTCGGAATCCCAACCTTTACAGATCAATTGTGAAATGGAGGACTCGGAATATTTTGTTATTAAGAATAAAATGAACGACCGGCTATTGATAGATGAAGTAAGCAAAAAAAGATGCGCCAGTCTCAAGGAAGCCTATACCTATTTTACGAGTCAACCATTCTTCGAAGTGAAGGCACATAATGAATCATTTGTAAAGATTCCCATCTTGTCAGTATGATTATTTGAGAAGATCCTTCAGTTGAAGAGTTCCGAAACTATGGTCCTTATATAATTTGAGGCTTCTGACCCGGTCTTCCTTGTTAAAATGCACAAGATTTATTTGGTCGTCAAAGGATTCCAACATCACCTTATTATCAATATCCAAAGTTTCAAGATCACTGACTTCCGTAATTTCAATGAAGCACCACAAAGCATACCCCTCAATTTCACTACCCAGATAATCAAATTGCACTTTCTCGCCGTTAACCCAAAACTTAAATTGTTCCTTGAGATACTTTTCAACTAATTGATCAACCTGATCCTTTTGGTTGACTTTCATGATATCCAGGTCCGCCTCATATTTTTTATTTAATGAACTCTCAAGATCATCCAGGAACATTCTATAGGTGATTTCCAGTGACTTCGTGTTAGAATTGTACTCCATTTCACAAATGCTGGCATGAAATGGATGCAGCAGATTGATCAAATTAAGATTAAGAAGTAGTAAAGTAGCTAATTGGATCATCTAATGTGATTACTGGTTTTCAAAATTAAGACTAAATGGCAATTTTTGTGCCGCATTAATTTACACATGTCTGAGTTCCAATTGTATTTTGGTTTAGGTACAGAGCATATACTCGATATAAACGGTTATGATCATATCCTTTTCGTAATTTCATTATGTGTGCTCTACATATTGGTAGATTGGAAGAAGGTGCTAGTACTGGTGACTGCCTTTACTATAGGTCACAGTATCACTTTAGCTTTGGCAACATTGCAAATCATTAGCTTTGATTCAGCATTAGTTGAGTTCTTGATTCCTCTGACCATTTTGATTACAGCAGTTTCTAATCTCTTTAAATCACCCGGCTCTGATGGTAGAATTCAAATGAACTATCTGTTCGCAGCGTTTTTTGGATTGATACATGGAATGGGATTTTCGAATTACTTGAGGAGCTTAATTGGCAAGGATTCATCAATCGCAACCCAACTTTTAGCCTTTAATCTCGGTATAGAGGTGGGTCAAATAATAATTGTTGGTGTATTTCTTATTATTGCTGCAATTTTCATTTCTCTTTTCGGCGTGAGCCGTAGGGATTGGAACATGATCATATCTTCAGCAATTGCTGGAATTGCGATAACATTGATTATTGAGAATAAATATTGGTAATAAATTAACTCGAAATATATATTATGAAAAGGTCAATTGTATTAGTTATTAGCACGATGTGTATAACCCTGATCGGTCACTCTCAAGGCAAATGGGACCGAAAATTTGAGCAATTAGGAACCGAACTCCCAAGTCCTAACACCTACAGAACTGCGTCGGGATCACCAGGAAAAGATTATTGGCAGCAGAGAGCTGACTATAATATGGAGGTTGAATTAGACGACAAAAATCAAAAGATTACTGGAAAAGAGACCATAACATACTTCAATAATTCACCTGATCGACTGACCTATCTCTGGGTTCAATTGGATCAGAATATGAGAGCTAAGGACTCTA
>JAJCYL010000554.1 GCA_029262955.1 Cytophagales bacterium
AAAGATGGTAAGATTACCACTATCGTTGTATGAAGCGTAATTGGCATTGATACGCTGAACGGTCGCCTTAAATACATTAGCATTAAAAGGACCACACAAGCCGCGATCTGAAGTTACTACGACAAGCATCACTTTGTTCGCTCCTCGATCAACTCCATAACTCCCAATTAATTCAGGTTCAACTCCAGAAGAAACATTTTGAAGTATTGATGACAATCTTTTAGAATAGGGTCTCATTTGAACCATCCTATTCTGGGCTCTCCTGAGTTTTGCGGCAGCAACCATTTTCATGGCTTTGGTTATTTGCTGTGTTGAAACAACAGATTTAATTCGGCCCCGTACTTCTTTTAGATTCGCCATTTCTGATGTCTCTTAATCTTCTATATATTGTTCCGCTAAGTTTTTAGCAACTTCCTCCAATTTACCAGTTATCGCATCATCAAATTTGCCAGCAGCTAATTGCGATAAAACATCTTTATGCTGAGTTCTCAAGGAGGCCAGGTACTCCGTTTCGAATTCTTTGGTTTTGTTCATTGGAACTTTATCAATGAAACCCTTAGTTGAAGCGTAAACTATAGCAACTTGCTCTTCAACCGGCATAGGGCTATACTGTGGCTGCTTTAGTATTTCCATATTCCTTCTCCCTCTTTCAATGGTCAATTTTGTTGCAGCGTCAAGATCAGAACCAAACTTGGCAAAAGCCTCCAACTCACGAAATTGTGCCTGATCCAGCTTCAAGGTACCCGCCACTTTCTTCATTGACTTGATCTGTGCATTTCCGCCTACTCGCGAAACAGAGATTCCAACATTGATAGCCGGTCTGATACCCGAATTGAACAGGTTAGTCTCAAGAAAAATTTGACCGTCAGTAATAGAAATTACATTAGTGGGTATATAGGCAGAAACGTCACCCGCCTGGGTCTCAATTATGGGCAGTGCAGTAAGAGAACCACCACCTTTAACCTTTCCTTTCAAAGATTCAGGTAGGTCATTCATTTGCTGAGCTAACTTATCATTGTCATTGATTTTTGCGGCCCTTTCTAACAACCTTGAGTGCAAATAGAACACATCTCCAGGATAAGCTTCTCTACCTGGAGGTCGTCTTAAGAGCAAGGATACTTCTCTATATGAGACTGCCTGCTTAGATAAGTCATCATAAATTACCAGTGCCGGCCTTCCAGTATCTCTGAAAAACTCGCCAATGGCTGCACCGGTAAAGGGAGCAAAGAATTGCATTGGAGCAGGGTCAGAAGCACTGGAAGCAACAATTACCGTATAATCCATTGCTCCTCCTTTTTCGAGGGCTGCCTGAACGTGAGCAACAGTAGATGCCTTTTGACCGATTGCTACATAAATACAGTAAACTGGCTCACCTTTCTCAAAAAATTCTTTCTGATTAATAATGGTATCAATGGCAATCGCCGTTTTACCTGTTTGCCGATCACCAATAATAAGTTCTCGCTGACCTCGGCCAATCGGAATCATAGAATCAATGGCTTTGATCCCTGTTTGTAAAGGTTCACTAACTGGCTTCCTATAAATAACTCCAGGTGCCTTTCTCTCGAGTGGCATTTCGAACAATTCGCCAGTAATAGGTCCTTTTCCATCAATAGGAATACCGAGGGTATCCACCACTCGTCCCAAAACACCATCGCCAACTTGCACTGATGCAATCTGACCAGTTCTTTTTACAGTGTCACCTTCTTTAACTTCCTTTGATTCGCCTAGAAGTACAGATCCAACATTGTCCTCTTCCAAATTCAAAACAAGAGCCTTTAGTCCGTTTTCAAACTCTAACAGCTCACCTGCCTGAGCCTTTGATAGTCCATAAATTCTGGCGACACCGTCACCAACTTGCAAAACGGTCCCAACTTCTTCAAGCTCAGCTTCAGACTTGAAATTTGAGAGTTGCTCTCTCAATATCGCTGATACCTCATCTGGTCTTACTTCTGCCATGTTTAAATCAGATTACTGCGGTTAGTATTATAGTTTACCCAAATAAGGATTTTCTCCAAATTTGTATTCCAATTCCTTTAGTTTCGACCGAATACTGTCATCAATTTGTCGGTCTTCAATTTTGAGTATATAGCCCCCTATTATCTCTTTGTCGACTTTTTCTTTAAGAACAGCCTCTCTACCATTAATCGCTTTTACGGCTTTGAGGAATTCCGATCTTAATTTATTGTCCAATTCAAATGTAGTGGTGATACTTGCCTCGTCAATCCCCTGCTTGATATTATATTGATTATTGAATTCCAAAGCTGTAGCCTCCAATACTTCCTCTCGGTTTTTACGAGTACTAATCTCCAGAAACGAATTTGTGATTTTGTGAAATCTTTTTTCGAAAAGAGCTTTTAAGATCTTTAGTTTCCTATCGTGCGTAACAACCGGGTTATTTAGCATATTTCTAAAATCCCGGTTTTCTTTACAAACAGCACTAAAAGTCTGTAAATCCTCATGCACTTTGCCCAAAACCTTCTGCTCCTCAGCCAGCTCAATTAATGCCTTGGCATACCGATATGCTATCCTCTGTAGTGACATTTAATTGGCTTTCATTTCTTTCACAAATCCCTGAACCAATTCCCTTTGGGCCTTATCTGATTCCAGATTCTTGCGAATTACTTTTTCTGCAATTTCCAGGGATAACCTGGCCACTTCATTCTTTATTTCGGTCAACGCTCTTTTTTTCTCAGTTTCTATAGTTGTTTTTGCATCCGCTATCATTTTCTCGCTAATCTTTGAAGTTTGAGATTTCGCATCTTCTTTAATCTGATTAGCAATAGTGGTGGCTTCTTTTAACATAGCATCACGCTCAGCTCTGGCTTCTTTCAATAACTCCGCGTTGTCCTCTTTTAGGTCTTCCATTTCCCGCTTTGCTAATTGAGCAGCATCAAGAGAGTCTTTAATGAACCCTTCTCTCTTCTTAAGCGCATCGGTCACCGGTCTCCAAACAAACCCTGCTAAAATTCCAAACAATAAAAGAAAGATGACCGTTTGCCAAAATATTAATCCAACACCAGGAGTTAGTAATTCCATGAATTCGTCTTTTTAGATCATTTAAATAAAAAAATTGATTAGCCCGGCCTAATGCCATGACTAACCAATTTCTAACATTCTTTACACCTTTTGTGCAACAATAAATGCAATAACAGCTCCAAATAAGGCAATCACCTCAATCAGGGCAGCGATTACAAGCATTGCTGTTTGAATTTTCCCGGATGCTTCTGGCTGTCTCGCCATTGCTTCCATTGCAGAACCACCAATTCTACCGATACCAATTCCAGCGCCTATTGCAGCCAGACCAGCACCAATTGCAGCTCCTAAGTGTGCTAAGTAAACGTCAAGCAATAAAGAAAATAACATGATCTATATAGTTTATGTTAAAAAAATTCAATCTAATGATGCTCTTCCATAGCCATGCCGATATACATTGAAGAAAACAATGTGAAAACATAGGCCTGAATAGTGGCAACCAATATTTCAATGATGTTAATAAAAACAATTACTAAGGAACTCAAGAATCCCACTGTGTAGCTATGAAAGATAAAGGTCAAGGCTAATAGACTAAGAATGACAATGTGTCCCGCTGTTATTGCGACAAAAAGTCTAATCATCAGGGAAACAGGTTTTGTAAATATGCCAATGATCTCAACTGGCACAATGATTGGCTTCAGCAATAATGGCACCCCTGGCGTATTAAATATATGCTGCCAGTAGTTCTTATTACTATTGACGGTAGTAAGAATTAATGTAAACAAAGCCAGGACAGAAGTTACTGCAATATTTCCGGTCAAGTTGGCCGCACCTGGAAGCAGACCAAGTATATTTCCAAACCAGATGAAGAAGAAGAGAGTCAGCATATAAGGAAGAAATCTCTCGTACTTGGGTCCGATATTGGGCTTAACAATCTCGTCCTTTACATAGATGATAATGGGCTCAAAAACAGATTGAATACCACTTGGTGCTTTGCCCTCATTCTTTTTATAGCCTCTGGCAACTGATAGAAACACTACTAACATGAGTGCTGCATTGATAAATAGAAAAGCAACATTCTTAGTAATGGATATATCAATAAAACTTCTGTCGCTAACTGAAGCCAGGTGACTGTGATGGTACTCATAATCGCCATAAGTAATTGCATTGTGATCCTCATCAAAAAAATTAGAAGAGGAAAACACGTTACGATTCGCAATTATATCCGCATAAGAAGCTTACGAGGGTGAACAAATAAACAACCAATTAGAAACATTTATAAAAAATGCTTTCCC
>JAJCYL010000555.1 GCA_029262955.1 Cytophagales bacterium
AACCCTGGAAGTTTATAAAATGGGCATTGATGACCAATATATTGAAACAATGAGTGTCAATATATTGAAAGGAAGGAATTTTAAACGGGATCACTCCAGTGACCAGGTTTCAGTTTTAATCAATGAGAAAATGGCAGAAAACCTGGAGTGGTTTGAGCCAATTGGCAAGACCTTCCGATACGACAGCACCAACTACAAAGTAATTGGCGTGTTGGAAAACTTTCATTATTACAGTTTTTGGAATGATATTGAGCCTACATTTCTACGGTTGGCCGCAGAAGATGATTATCGTTACCTGACTATCAAGGTGAGGGAAGGTCAAACTATTCCAGTCTTTGAAACTATGGAAACCAAATGGGCCGAGCTATTTCCTGAAATTCCATTTGACGGGAATTATCAAATCCAGCTGTACAATTGGTATTATGACGAAATTGGAGGTCATGTCGTGTTGATCAGCTTCATGGCCATACTGGCACTTTCTCTGGCATGTTTTGGCCTTTATGGTTTAGTCTCGCTCAATGTGGCAAGCAGAATTAAAGAGTTTAGTGTTAGAAAAGTGCTCGGTGCTAATATTTTCGCTTTGACCAATGCTATAAATTCCCATTTTCTTATTTATCTGATCGGAGCATTGATGCTTGGAGGTCCAATCAGCTTTTATATGGTCAAACTGCTTTTTGAAAGTGTCTACAAAAACCATATAGAAATTACTGTTCCGCCTATTTTGTTTTCGATAGCGATGATTTTAATTACAGTACTATTTACAGTAAGTGCCCAAATCAGAAAAGTGATTAAGACCAATCCAACTTTAGGATTGAGGAACGAATAAGCAATAAAGGCTGCTCACCGATTGGCAATGCAAGCCTTATTTTAATTAATCCGTCACTTCAATTAATAATACAATCACTCCGGAATAGGTGAGAATATTTAATTAGGGCAAAATTTTAAGCTCATGATTCGAAATTATCTAATAAGCACTTACCGAAATCTTCTCAGAAATAGATTCCTGTCAATCCTAAACATAGGCGGACTTAGCCTGGGGATAGCATCTTTTCTGCTAATCATTCAATATGTGATTTGGGAAAAAAGCTATGACGATTTTCATATCAACTCGGCAAATATCTACAGAGTATCTCAGCTATTTCTCAAAAATGGCACACTCGATTTTCATGCGGGAGCAACTTTCGCAACCGTTGGGCCCGCGATGAAAGATGATTTCCCTGAAGTGCTGGACTACTGTCGATTTTTAAGAAAGTGGCGAGGGGGAGTCATCTCCTATCAGGAGAAATCCTTCAAAGAGGAGAACCTCGTTTATGTGGATCCATCTTTTTTTGAGGTTTTATCTTATCCGCTAGTCTCAGGAAATTCTGGTGATGTACTGTCTAAGCCTCACACTGCAGTGATTGATCAGTTTACAGCAATTAAATATTTCGGTAATGACGATCCGATTGGCAAACGTATCACCATCGGTAGCATGGATGGCCCTGAAGAGTTTGAGATCACGGGGGTTGCACAATCTTTGCCAAACTCACACTTCAATTTTAATCTACTACTCTCTTATAGTTCAGCGGTGAGCATTTTCGGCAATGAGGTGGAAAGAAGTTGGGGTTGGTGGGATTTTCACACTTATATCCTCCTTGACCCTATGGCTGATATTAGTGCCTTAGAAAGCCGATTTCCAGCCTTTATTGACAAATATGGAGGAGAACGCATGGGAAAAGAGCGGGTTGGGTTTAAACTCCAACCACTACAGGATATTCACTTAAAATCACATCTTCGACATGAACTCAGCGTTAATGGAGATGGCGATGTAATCGATTTCCTGCTGATTATTGCATTTTTCATCATTGCCGTTGCCTGGATTAACTACATCAATCTGACAACAGCAAAAGCCTTTAATCGAGCCAAAGAAGTGGGTATTCGGAAGACTATGGGATCAAACCGATGGCAATTGGCAAGCCAATTTTTGACAGAGGCGTTCACCACTAATCTCATTTCAATAGTACTGGGCTTACTTTTATTTAAACTATCACTTCCCCATTTTGATTCCCTAATAGGAAAATCCATTCCACACAATTATTTCATTCAATCAACATTTTGGATTCAGGTTGCACTAATATGGATTAGTGGATCGGTTATTTCTGGCTTTTATCCCGCGTGGGTACTGTCCTCCTTTGACCCAAAAACAGCCCTACAATCATCTAATGCAAAACAAAGCCACAAGGCCTTGATGAGAAGAGCGCTGGTGATTTTTCAATTTATGATCTCCACTAGCCTGATTGCAGGCACACTTATCGTTTACTCCCAAATTGATTTCATGCACAACCGTGATAAAGGTATTGATACGGAGAACGTCATCTCTATTAAAGCTCCGCAAATAATGGATCAGGAAGGTAATTATTATCGCTGGTTAGATAATTATAGAAGTCGGATTGCTAATCACAGTGCGGTGCTTTCAACCAGCATATCTTCAGATATTCCAGGTAAACAAGTGAATTGGATGGGTGGATCTCGCAGATTTGGTCGCAACCAAAATGAATTTCCTAATACCATAATTTACAAGCATACGCTCGATTTGGAATACCTGAACTTATATGGCAACAAGTTTCTCGCAGGGCGAAATTTTGAAAAGGAAAGTGATAGTAGTTATACTATTATAAACAAAGCTGCATTGGATGCTTATGGATTTCGATCGCCACGAGCTGCCATTAATCAACGAATAATAATTTCAGGTATAGATACTTTACTTATTCTGGGTGTAATAGAAAATTTTCATCAGGAAAAGCTAAGTGAGCCATTTAAACCAACATTATACTTACTAATGGAACAAGAAAGAGCTTATTTTTCGATCAAAGTTAAGGATGGTCACGTAAATGATTTCCTGAGCCATGCGGAGACTACCTTTAACGAAGTCTTCCCTAAAGGTGTTTTTGAATACCAGTGGCTAAAAGATCATTTGGTTGCTCAATATGAGATTGAAAATACCTTCCTGCAAACCTTTCTTGTTTTCGCAAGCCTTGCCATAATAATAGCCTTACTAGGTTTAATTGGTTTGGCGTTTTATACGACTGCACAGCGTAGTAAGGAAATAAGCATCAGAAAAGTACTGGGTTCAACAGTATTGGGCATCTTTAGTCTCTTAAGCATTGACATGCTCAGGCAAGTGTTTTATGCCAATTTGATTGCATTTCCGCTCATTATCTATTTCTCCAACCAATGGCTAAATGGATTTGCATTCAGAGAGAATCTGAATTACTCACTTCTAATGGCAGCTTTCCTAATGACATTGTTCAGTGCGCTATTGATTATATCCTATCATGTCCTAAAAGCAGCACTGATCAATCCTATCGTCTCTTTAAGAAATGAGTAGTAAATCTCTAAGAATCAATCGGATATACGAAAAAACCAACTGTCACTCTAAATGCTAATTCCCGGGCTCAGCAATAATCATCCATAACCTATCGCCTTTCTCTTCTTTTCTATCGAGGAAGGGGTTTTCCTCTTTAATAATGCTAAATCCAGCTTGTTTGAGGTCATCACATACGTAGCGTATTGCAATTTCATGTTTATCTTCCTGGCGCTTCCTGGACCATTTTTCTCGCTCCTCAGCAATGGGTTCAATGAGCACAAGTCGGCCCGTGGCGTTCAAAGATCTTTTGACATGCTTTAAAATGTCTTTATAGTCATCCATTTCATGATAGGTATCCATAATTAGAACCGCATCCAATGAACCAACCGGTAATTTCGGATCATCATAGTCTCCTTTGATCACCTTTACCCTATCTGCTAGTTTTCTCTCATTAAGTATCTTTTTAAGGCGGTCTAACTTCCATTGATCGACATCAACGGCATAGACCTTCCCTTCACTATTCATCTGTTCAGCCAATTTAACGGTCATGTAACCCTGGTGACTGCCTACATCCGCAATTCGAGAATCCGGTGTGAATGCCAGTGCCTCCAAAACCCTTGGCACATCTTGCCATTTGTCTCTTTCTGCCCAGGCACTTTCCTTATAAATATCATTGTACTGTGCAAATACGGCAAATGGCAAGCTTGAAATCAACAATGACAAAATCAGAATTTTCATTTGTTGTAGGTGAAAGCGATAACTTCATTACGGAATGTAGAAAGTTTGGGATACTATTTGAGAGAGTAAATAGTGTTAATACAATGTTAATGTATCTGAATTCTCCTAAAAGGGCTAAGGCATTTCAGCAAAGATTACCAGTTATATTTTAATAAACCTTTGAGTGAAAATCTTATTTTTCTGCGTAATTTTTATAATATATACGCCTGATTGTAAATGAGTTAAGTTGATTTTATTTAAGTGATTTCCTGCCATCACAGTCCATGCCTTGTGAGCGTATTTGGTACCGGCAAGGTCGTAGATTGTTATAGTATCTAATCTTCCGCCATTTTTAGGAGAGCTAATGATAATCCAATCTCTGGTAATTGTAGGGTATACACGGACTGATTCATTAATTCCCTCATCAAAACCAGTAACTAAAAATTGCAGTTGGTCTGAAACTTCAGAAGTACAACCATCTACGGTAATTTGAACTTCATAAATACCTTCTTCGGCTTGTATGGAATTGGTCATCTGATTGTTAAGATTGACTCCATCTTTGAACCAGGTATGAATTCCATCTTGTTGTGTCGTTAGCTCAGATTCCAGAATGACAATTGGTGGTTTATCAGGATTGACGCAAAATGATCTGACAACAGGACTAGCCGCATTAAAGTTGTTGTTTCCCGCTTGATTTGCAGTTACCATAACCGTACCCGCACCAGTTGGCGTTAGCATAACACCATCAATTGTTGCGGGGCCTGTTACACTAAAAACAATCGGTAGACCACTATCTGAACTGGCCATTAATGTAATCGCATTACTACTTACCGTTATATCGTCAATAGAGTTGAATGTTATTACCTGATCGAGCGCTCCCATACAATCCCCATCGTCATTACAATCGTCACTATTTGAAACACGACCAGAAATTGGATCACAACTCATAACCGGCGTGCTATTTGGATCTCCCAATCCATCTCCATCAGAATCAATATACCATGAAAGCAGGTCATTGACTGTTACGGCTAAATCAACGGTACTGATACCTCCATCACCATTTG
>JAJCYL010000556.1 GCA_029262955.1 Cytophagales bacterium
ATTGCTCAAAATTCTTATAGACAATATCAATTGCCGTCTTACCATAAATGCTTTTATCGATTGACTTTAAAGCATTACTGAATTGACCCGCATCTGACAAGGATGCAATTTCCCTACTTGTCAGTTTTGTATAAGGACGATCTTCCAATTTTTCCATGTACTTCTTCCAAAGAACCAACAGTTTTTCAGTAATTGTCTTGTCACCACTCTTACGTAGTCTATGAAACATTTGATCGAAATCATTAGAGAATTTCTTATAAGCCTTTTCGAGACGATAGATTTCAATCCGTTGTTTTATCTTTTTACCAAAAACAAAGTAGACTGTCACCAACACAATTGCAGCAATCGTTAATCCGATTAGCAGGTAGGGATAATTAAAAGCCCTATTAACATTTACAAAAGCAACATCTTCCCTGAGCGCTACTGAATCGGGTAATACAGGGACCATTTCCTGCAAGTAAATAGAGTCAGATAAGGAGTAAATGGAAGTGCTATCCCCATTGGCAATCATAAAGACTGGTAAAGCTATTGATTGAACAGCGTCAATTTCAAAGGTGCTTAAATAATAGATTACACTATCTGTTATTGAAATACTGTCGGATTTGCTCGTAAAGTACTCCTTCCTAACAAACTCAAATGGGGTGTAATTAAAATTAGAGTCTGGGAAAATGAATTCAAACTCAACCGGATAATTGATCGATAAGCCATAAGCTATCGGTTCTCCAATCTTCAAACTATCCACCAAAAACTCTCCCTTGGGAAATAGCTGTTGGCTGTTAACAATGCCTGGAACGATTAATAATACGAATAATAAACCTCTTGTCATCCTATTTTTACCATTCTATTCCTCACCTTGAAGAGTTTTATTAATTGAGGCACATAATCTTCGTCAGTTCGAATAGAGAGATAATTAGCCTGGTGCCGACGGCAGAGTTTCTCTAAATTTTGACGATTGGCCCCATAGGTCTGCTCCAGCTTTTTGCGGAAAGAACCAAGTGAAGTATTTACCCAAACGGTCTTTTGACTTTCCTGGTCATACAATGGTACAATGCCAAGCTTTGGAAGCGTCGTTTCTCTTACATCATATATATGAATCACTACTAAATCATGCTTTTTAGAGAGTGCTTTTATATTATGTTCGTAGTTCTCATCAATAAAATCAGAAACCAATATGATTACGCTCTTGCGCTTGATCATGTTGAGTGCATACTGTATGGCCTTATTGAGATTAGTCTTTAGAGACCTGGGTTTCAAATCAAATATTTTATTGATGATCTCGTAAGAATGTTTGATTCCCTTTGCTGGTTTAACATAGGCTTCTTTCTGGTCAGAAAAACAAACTAACCCTACCTGACTAGATTCTTTGATTGCCGAAATCGTTAACAAGGCGCAGATCTCTTTTCCGACGTCCAATTTTTTTCTTCCGTCGGTTCCGATATCTTGTGAGGCGCTTACATCTAGAACGAAAAATATGGTCTGTTCTTTCTCTTCTTTAAAAGTTTTCACATACGTACCGTGGCCTTTTGCCGTAACATTCCAATCAATGGTACGTACATCATCTCCATACTGGTAAGGTCTAACGTCATCAAATTCGAGTCCGGATCCTTTGAATACAGAGTGAAAATCCCCCTGCATATGACTCGTAATGGCCTTTCTGATCCTTATCTCATATTTGCGCAGCTTTTTGAGAAGGTCTTGCATAAGGCGGCAAAAATATGGCTTAATGATTAACTTTGAGTGTGCGTAAACATTTTTTAACATTTCTTCTTTTAGCTCTTATTTCCTGTAAGGAGGAGACCATCCCACAAGATGTGCTGGGGGTGGATAAGATGGCAGCTATTCTAGTTGATATTCATTTGGCAGAAGGAAAAATCGATGTGCTCAAACTCTATGGAGATACTGCCAAAGTAGTTTTTGATCATTTCGAAAAAAAGATTTTCGAGAAACATAACGTGGATCAGGATGTCTATAAAAACAGCTTTGAGTATCACCTGATTAATATGAAGACCATGGATCAAATTTATTCCAGGGTGGTCGACAGCCTTAATGTTAGGAAACAGGTTAGCCGAATTGACTAACCTACTCATCTTTCCGCCATACGAAGGACTCTGAGATTTCGCCATCACCCTCGATAAACTCCCAGCTAAGATTATTACTGGTGAGTTCTGTGATTTTTCGAACAGTTATATTTCCTGACGCATCTATAAGTTCCAGACTATCTAGAAACTCTTCTCTGATGTTAGCAATTACTTGCCACGACCATCTGTTTAATGTGTCTGCTGTTAGTTGTGAACAGTTAGTATTGGCTCCAATGTAAAAGACCGTATCCGAATCATCTATAAAATCGAATGAGTACAAATTTTGCAATTCGCAGTCGAGCAAATCCACATCATCTCCGTTTACTGACATAGCGGTGCGAAGCCATACTTTACCAGTATCCAGCGCTAATAGGCGTTTCACTCGATCTGTTGATAATAGGTCTGGGTCATTCTTACTGATGCACGCATTCAAGCTATAGACAGCGACGACCCAAGTGAAGAACATAATCGTTCTCGGAAATTTTCTGTTCAATTTCTAAGCTTTCCAGTTCTATCAATGACCACATACTTTGGAACGCCACCTTCGGGAGGGTTTTCCGGATTGTCAATATAGATGATGGTTTCGTAAACAGTCTCATTGAATTTAACTTCAAAGGGTGCTTTCTCCAGTTGAATAGCATTTCTCCAAATTTGAGTGCCTGCTTTATCTACACTAAAGATCACGAAGTTGTCTTTCGTGCTAGTCGGTGAATAGTAATAAAACGAATACTGATCGGCACTTGAGGGAACAAACTGCCCGGTTACACTAAGTGAAGTTTCTCCAAGGGTCATTCTTCCCAGGTTTAATTTTCGATACCACACTCCGTCACGGTTTTTAGCAACACTAGCTAGATATCCCTGGTTTTTGGCACCAAACTCTATTCCTATTGGGTAGATGTTCAAACTGTCGTCCTTTATAGTAGCAAGTGTAACATAACGCAAGCTATCATTCGGGTAAGAAATGGTAGTGTCTGGTGTAAATAGGGGGATACTTCCAAATTCCATCAAACCCCAGCTACTGGTTTCCAGCCAAAAATCATATTGTGACTTCCAATATTCACTTTGTTCAGAGACTTCTCGTTTTTTAGCAACGATAAACTCATCAACCCCGGATCTGCCCTTCATTCTGTTCTCAAAAAAGAAGCTATATTTTTCATAATCTGCGTCTATGTCTCTGGCGGTTAATTTGTCAACTACCTGACCTAATTCTGCGTATTTCCCAACCAGGCTATCTGCTATGATCAATTGATAATCCATGTCTTCTTTATCAGCCGCTCTTGAATTCAACGTTGGTGCGTAGACTTTCAGAATGTTAATATCCATCAATTTGATATCGATTATGTCTTTCAGTATAGACTGATCATCGTACTTCTGAATGTGCCCTAAAATATCTTCTTTGAATGACAGTGCTCCACTTCCATTAGTGCCGCCAGCGAATAAATTCGATTTATAATCGGTTAATTCCCGGTCATAAGCGATGATGGCACTCTTCATCGGTTCACTTTCGTCCTCAATTGTTTCGTGTGTATCGCCAGACCAGTCCTGTAGATTCCAAAGATCGAATTCACCTTTATAAAAGTCCACGGTTGTGACACCCTCTTGTGGAAATGACGTGATCTCTTTGTATTTAAATTCAGGTCCAAAACCGGGGTTTTCAATTAGACTAAGAGCTCTTTTCATCTCGGTTATTGCTCCTTTGGATTTCCTGGCCGATGTCGTTATTTCTTTGAGAATGTCGGTTGTAAGTTTATTCGATTTAATCAGGAAAAGATTGTAATCGTTGAATTGAGAGTTCAGTTCCTGAAACTTGTTAACCGCACTATTATACGCTTGATTAGCTCTCCTCAGATTGTCATTTAATAATCTAATATTATCTGTTCTGGTTTTGGCATCATCTCTCTTCTTGTCAATTTCCAGATGAACATCTGAGAGTTTAATGCCAAATTCACCCGACCGTAGATCTCTTCTATAAAAGGCCTGATAATATTCATCTCGCTTTTTCAATTCTTTCTCATCAATTAATTCTTTTGCTTTGGCTAAATAGAGCACAGCACTATCACCCCATCCGTATAGTTGGGCAGTGTCTTTCAATATATCAGCCTTAAGTAATCTGTCTTCAAACAAATAGCCCAAATGCAACTGACTATTGGCATGGTCGGAATTTTTTTCATTGAAAGCATACTCTTTTAAATAGCCTTCAGCCTGGTCATATTGTTTGGCTTCTAGTAGTGGGAAAATGTCTTTGTATTTCGTTTTTTGTGCATGAGTTTGAAGCACAAAAAGAAAGAAAATAGCTGTAAGGAGATGTTTGTTCATTTTTATTGAACTTTTAATAGAGTGAATTTAACAAATCACCTAATAATTTCTCAGTCTTACTAGGTACAATTACCCACATTCCTGATAAAAGGGCATTTAAGCTTTTGAATTCAAGACTCTCAACAAGGTACCAAAAGACGATCACTTAATCTTGAACCACAGGATTCTTCTTTAGACTTAGTGATATCCTTTTACGTTTGACATCGACCTCCATGACAAGTACGTTCACTTTTTGATTTATTTTAACTACCTCCGCAGGGTCGCTAATGTATCTATCAGCAATTTGACTCACATGAATAAGTCCGTCTTGATGGACCCCGATGTCAACAAAGGCGCCGAATTTTGTAACATTGGTTATTATTCCCGGCACCCTCATCCCTAGTTTGAGGTCACTTATTTCGTTTATACTGTCTTCAAAGGCGAATGTCGCAAAACTCTCCCTAGGGTCTCTTCCTGGTTTGGCCAATTCACTCAAAATATCTTTAAGAGTTGGTAGGCCAACTTCCTCGTTAACATAATTGTTAAGGTCTATTTCAGACCTTTTGGCGGAATTGGTCATTAGCACTTGTAGATCACTGTTGACAGACTTCGCCATTTCATTAACTAATTGATATCTCTCAGGATGTACAGCTGAATTATCAAGTGGAAGACGTGCATTCCTAATCCTCAAAAATCCCGCTGCTTGCTCAAATGCTTTACCACCCAAGCGAGGAACCTTTTGTAAATCACTTCTCCGTTTAAAGGCTCCGTTGGAATTTCTATAGTCAACTATGCTTTGGGCTAATTGTGGCCCTAATCCCGATACGTAAGTAAGTAGCTGTTTACTTGCAGTATTTAACTCGACACCCACAGAGTTAACGCAACTTGTAACTACATCATCCAAAGTTTTCTTCAATTCGTTTTGATCTACATCATGCTGATATTGGCCAACACCTATGGATTTAGCATCAATTTTCACAAGTTCGGCCAAAGGATCCATTAGTCTTCGTCCAATTGAGACAGCACCTCGAACAGTTATATCCTGATCGGGGAATTCTTCCCGGGCGACTTCAGAGGCAGAATAGATTGAAGCACCACTTTCATTCACCATTGCAATAATCAGGGAAGAAGGGAGGCTTATATTCTTAACAAAATTTACCGTCTCCCTACCAGCTGTGCCATTGCCAATGGCTATGGCTTCAATCTTATATTGATCCACCAAATGGCTAATGGTTTTACCTGCCTCTACTTCCTTTTTTTGAGGTTCATTCGGATAAATATTTTCGAATTGCAATAATTTCCCTTGTTGGTCCAGGCAAACCACTTTACAACCGGTTCTAAAACCAGGATCAATGGCCATGACGTTTTTTTGTCCCAATGGAGCTGCCAAAAGAAGAGGTTTTAGGTTATCAGCGAAGACTAATATGGCTTCCTTGTCAGCACGTTCCTTTGTGGATAGTCTTATCTCGGTTTCCATTGAAGGTTTTAACAACCTCTTATAGCTGTCTTGACATGCCAACCTCACTTCCTCGGCGGATTCATTTCTGGCCAGAACGAAGTGTTGTTCAATAAGTCTGGTGGCCTCCTTTTCGTCAGGTCCGATGTTGATCGAAAGGATTGATTCTTTTTCCCCTCTTCGCATGGCTAATAATCGATGTGAAGGAATCCTCGATATTTCTTCAGACCATTCAAAATAATCTTTAAATTTTTGACCTTCAATCTCCTTTCCTTTAATCAATTTTGAAGTGATTATTCCTTTTTTGGAGAATAGATGTCGGATTTTTCTTCTAATATCCTGATTTTCATTAATCCATTCGGCGATAATATCTCTGGCTCCGGCTAATGCGTCTTCCCAGGTTTGAGCTCCATCTTTGGTAATAAAATTGGATGCCTCTGTTTCTATGTTATTCGATTTTTGTTCAAATATTAATTTAGCTAATGGCTCTAACCCTTTTTCACGGGCCGCCATTGCTCTTGTCCTACGCTTCGGTTTAAAAGGCAGATAAAGGTCTTCCAATTCAGTAAGCGTCATGGCAGACTCAATCTGTTTTTTGAGTTCAGGGTTCAGATTTCCTTGTTCAATGATTGTCTTTAAAATCGTCTCTCTGCGCTTTTGAAGATCTCGCAATTGGCCTATTCTGTCCCGAATACTGGTAATGACAACTTCATCCAGGCTTCCCGTTCGTTCCTTTCTATACCTGGATATGAAGGGAACCGTGGAACCCTCATCAAGCATTTCCACTACTGATGCCACTTGCTTGTGTGTGAGATTCAGATCTTTAGAAATTTGATTAAAGTGAGTTTGCATATCCAGTTTTAATTGAATGGCAAAGAAAGGATTCCTGGTTTAAATAAATGCCTCCTGGCCAAATTAATCAAACGTCTGGCTGCCATTTTTCTTACCTTTTGTGTATTAGTTCAAACTTGGAAGTTCAGTCGACGTTAACGTCAAAAGTTATAGTTTTGTCCATCGAATTGAATCTAAAAATGAAGAGACTCAGAATATTCCTAACCATCATTTTTTTAATACCCTTATGTGTTTGGGCTCAAAAGCCAAAGCAGCTACATACGGGTGAAATAAAACAGGGGCTAAAGAAGTTAAATGTTTTTGGTTCCGTGCTATATCTGGCTGCTCATCCGGATGATGAGAATACTGGCCTAATTGCATTTTATGCCAATGAGAAATTGTTTAACACCTCCTATTTGTCATGCACCAGGGGAGATGGGGGCCAAAACCTGATAGGTTCTGAGATTCGGGAATTACTTGGAATAATCAGGACTCAGGAATTACTTGCTGCCAGACGAACAGATGGAGGCCAGCAATTCTTCACCCGAGCCAATGACTTCGGTTACTCAAAAACAGCTGAGGAAACGCTGCAAATTTGGGATAGAGAAGAAGTTCTTGCCGACATTGTATGGACAATTAGAAAACTAAAACCAGATGTAATTATTACCAGGTTTCCACCAGATTCCAGAGCGGGGCATGGCCATCATACCTCATCTGCAGTTTTAGGAATTGAGGCTTTCGGGATTGCAAATGACAAGACCAAATTTCCAGAACAATTGAAATATGTCGAACCCTGGCAGCCCAAAAGAATTGTGTTTAATACCCACCCCTTCTTTTTTAGCCGGCAGGGCCAACCGTTCGATTCAACCGAATATATATCTATGGAAACCGGCAATTTCAACACTTTATTAGGAAAGTCATACGGGGAAATGTCTGCCGAGAGTAGAACTAATCACAAGAGCCAGGGATTTGGGTCTACCGGGACTCGTGGAACGCATAAAGAATGGATGAAATTATTAGCTGGCGAAGAATTCCAGTCAAATGTTTTTGAAGACATTAATACCTCATCGACCAGAATTGAGGGGAGTAAAGAGTTCTCAGGCCATGTCGAGTCTGCTAATCTCAATTTTGATGCTGAGCGGCCTTGGATCATTTTGAAGGATTTAGTGGCTGCGAAGAAATCGCTCGCTAAGATGAAGGACAGTCACTGGAGGTCAATAAAAGAGAATGAAATATCCAAATTGATTAGGGCAGTTTCGGGTCTGTACCTGGAAGTAAAAGCTTCTGATTATTCTTATTCGCCTGGGGATTCTATTTCTCTCAGTGTCGAAGTTATCAATCGTTCCTCAGCTAATTTGACACTTAGCTCTTTGAACTTTGGAAAATTGGGGGGTAAAACTGAATTGAATCAACAATTAAACCCCAATAAGCCATTCTTATTAGATAAGAAGGCAATAGTACCGCAAAAGCAAATTTATAGCCAGCCTTATTGGCTCGTGGAAAATAGTACCCTCGGTATGTATCGGGTTGATGATCAATTAAAAAGAGGTTTGCCAGAGAATAATCCTGCACTAAGTGTAGAAGCTACTATTATGATTGGGGGACAATATTTTGATTATCAACTACCCATTATTTACAAGCGAAATGATCCGGTTGATGGGGAGCAATATCGCCCATTGGAAATTGGGCCCCCGGTAACTTTGAATATTGAAGAGAAGGTATATGTTTTTGCTGGAAATGAACCTCGGGAAGTTGTTGTCAAAATAAAGTCTAATAAAAATGGTTTAGAAGGCAAAGTAAGATTGGATTTGCCCTCAGGCTGGAGTTCTCAACCGAAGGCGATCGAATTTAGCATGAACTTGAAAGGGGCTGAGCAAAATGTAATTTTTGCCGTTCAACCTCCATCTAAACAATCAACGGCTGAAATTAAAGCGGTCGCAGATGTTGAAGGTATTAGCTACGACAATAGTTTAGTAAGTATT
>JAJCYL010000557.1 GCA_029262955.1 Cytophagales bacterium
AGTAGTTTGGACTCCTCTTCGTAGTTTTTCTTGCTAAAATCAAAAGCCAATGATTTGAAATAATCTAAACACTCATGACAACTACGTTCAGTGTTCTTATCAATATAAAAAAGGTTATCTCCTAAATACCTTTCGGCTTCAGTTATTCCGGTGAGGAGAACATCTTCATCGCCTTTAAAAAAATATGTCAGTTTATTTAATAATCGGAATAACTCAGCCTTTATTCTCAATTCGTTTTCAGTTATAAAATTAGCCTTGAATACATGGACATCACGACCCTTTAAAACCCAATCCATCCTAAATTTCACCAAGCTCAAAACTATATTGATGAGTAATAGGACCGCTACAAAAATTAAAAGTTTGGATAAGGAATCGATGTGCTCAATAACAAACTCAACAAGTTCATCCTGCATATTGCTGATATTTTTGTACTATATTCTTGGATAGAATATATCAATATACCTTAAAACGATAAAAATCAAGCCGTTATAAATGGTTTTTCCGTAAAAGGTGCAAAAAAGGCACAGAAAGACTCGGTAAAGCCCACATTCTGAACATAACTTTAACAAACAACTAACTGTGTTGAAGACTTCGAGGTGTTCGATATCTCAAAAATGAATAAATCCAAAAACAAGAAATCACAGGATGAACAAGAATGGTTTTATAATCCTAACAAGGTAAAATGGCTTTTAATAACCGGCCTCATTTTGGTAATGGTAATGCCATTTCTTCTGACAAGGACTGTGATTTTCGATTGGCTGAATTTCAGTACTACTGGCCAGATAGGTGATACAATAGGAGGCATTACATCACCAATTATAGGTCTGCTTGGCGCATGGTTCGTTTATCTCTCATTTAGAGCACAAACCAAGGCAAATGAAATCCAATTCAATGCTCTTAGGGATCAAATAGACAACAACCAAAGCGAGAAAGACCTTCATCTCATTTTCAAGTTTTATGACGAGCTAAAATTGGATATCCGAAAAGCTAAGCTTGAAATAATGGGCAGAGAAAAAAACTACTATGATGTATTAGTAGACAAATTTAAAAAGGGAACAATTTTTAGCTTCTCGGGAGAACCCAAATTATTTGAAGTATTTAATGCTTTGAACTTTGTCAATCAACAATTTGATCATCTCATTAAAATACTTTACAAGGCACAAGTTTCTGACTTTGATAAAGATATTTTGGGCAAAAAAATCATAAGATTATATCACCACAATTTTGGAAATGACTATAGTGAAATTCTTCTTAGCAAAGGGTCTGAGGACTCTTTACTAAGATTCAAAAAAAGCATTGACCGAACAAATATAAGTCTTAATGGATTAGAAGATTATCTCAAACATCATATTGACATTGAAGAATAGCAAAGTCAAAGTTTTGAGCTTATTATCGCGTAAGATCTCAACTCACTATTAGAGGCACTTAGTAAGAATGGTGGATAGATTTCTTAAAAATCTAATGGGGGACAACTTTATTTTAGCATATCATCCCAAGCATCTCTGTAATCCTTTATCGCTCCTTTCATCATTCGTTTTTCTTTCTTAAACGTCGATTGCAGTTCTGGAATCTTTAAACTGGGAACCACATAGTTTTCAGGCTGCTTTGACAGGTCCTCAAAGTTGTTGTTATAGATACCAAACACTATGAAATGATCTTTCTTAGATTCAACATTATTGACCACCAAAGACGAATATCCTCTAACGGACTTTACATCAATCGAAATAGGTTTGCCATTATCTTTTATTACCCTGATATCAACAGACTTTTTATTCCCTTGGCTTATATATGCCTCCATACCTCTTCTATAGAGGTATGATAGAATTAGATACTCACTGGCAATTCCCGTATTGAAAGCATTGGCCCTGATCGTGGACATTTTAGTTTAGCTCTATAATCAATTGGACACATCCTGTCCTCCGAATCAAATCAAATGATAACCTATAATATAACTTCATTTTGACCCCATAAAACCTGAATGCTGTTTCCATAGCTCAAAAACAGTTTTGAAACATTCGACTTCCAATTTTGTGTATTCCTCATAGAGTTCATGGAAATTTTTCTCTTTCAGTCCCCCATTTGAGTTCATCGTGGTTATGAAATAAGTGTTATTGTTCGCCAATTCGTTCAACATATCTTCAGATTCAAGGTCTAATGCAAAAACCTCCATAAACTTCTCAGTTTCGATCTCAGATTTTACCGTTGAGTGCGCGAATCCATTTCTGATTGAAAGTAGCCTCATTAATTGATTATAGGTTTTATCATCAATAATTTCTATGGATTTAAGAATCTTTATTTTACCTCCTATTGAAACCACCGAATTATTCATAATTATTTCATTGAATAGTTTTTTATCATGTGGTTTGATGATTCCGCTAATAATGTGAATGAGAAGTTTTTCCAATACATTTAGTCTATTGATGATATCACCTCTCAACTCATCTAATTCTTTCTCTGAATCTATTTCTTTCATAGTTCTATCATCTATACAATCTCCATTAATTTAACTAATTAGTCCGTTATAAAAGAGTATTTCATTATGCTAATCATGTAACGGAGCTAAAGAAACCTCTCTCAAAAGAATGTTGAGAGCTTCTCCAAAGCATTTGGTATTAAGATCAATCAATTATTTAATCTTATAGATTAAATCTTCATCTATTAGGTTGTCTCTCGTGCATTTTAAGCGACGTAGTAGCAACTATCTCCTCTTCAATGATCAATCTTCTTTATCCATATTGAAAATCCACTTAAACAGGAAGTTTGTTTATGGAAGTCGTTGACACTCTCAATATGTCTTCGGCTTACGAGCGCCCTATTGATAATCCCCTTTCTTGTAAACGAATTTCAT
>JAJCYL010000558.1 GCA_029262955.1 Cytophagales bacterium
TCGTTTCTCTTGTTCGTGGTTATCAACTGAAAACCAATACTTGATTATTATGATTCCTGACCTCACCAACATTCGTTCAAATTCAGGGCATGATCTCAAGAACTCCTGATATTCATCATTTGTGCAAAATCCCATGACCTGTTCTACGCCTGCCCGATTGTACCAGCTACGATCAAACAATACCATCTCACCAGCAGCCGGTAAATGGGCTGCATATCGTTGAAAGTACCATTGAGATTTTTCACGTTCTGTCGGAACTCCCAGAGCTACAATCCTACAAACCCTTGGATTTAGTGGATTGGCAATACGTTTAATAACTCCTCCTTTACCTGCGGCATCTCTTCCTTCAAATATCACAACAACTTTGAGGCCTTGTTTCTTAATCCACTCCTGAAGCTTAACCAATTCTGCTTCAAGCTTGGTAAGTTCTTTATCATATTTGGGTTTAGACAATTTCCTCTCCTTTGGAGGAATTCTCATTTTATCATCATCCATTGGCTCAAGAAACTATAAATCATAAAAAAGACCCCTAATGTCTTAGGGGTCTTTTTTATGATCTATATCATTGTTTTCTATTCCAAAGGGGAATTATAGCCTTTAATAAAATCATCCCAGGTTTTCTCTTTGTGATAATCTTCGCCGTAAAATTTGATCACTTTATCAAAAAAAGGAGCTTTCTGATAGCCTGGTAGGGGCTGAATTATCCTGAATTGTTCGTCAAGAAAAACTACAGTTGGGTAACTCATTTTGCCACTTAATAATGCATAGGCCAACTCATGGATTCCATTTCTTCCAGTATTCACCCATTTGAAGGTGTGGCCATCAAATTCAATGGGATCCTTCCCCTCAGCATCCAATTTTACATTATAATACTTCTCATTGAGGTACTTGGCTACAACCGGATTATTAAATGTGCCGGCGTCCATCTTTTTACACCAACCACACCAATCGGTGTAAACGTCAATAAAAATTTTCTTAGGCGATATCTTATTCTTTTCAATAGCTTCTTCAAAAGACATCCATTGAACAGTCTCTTTAACTGAAGGTTCAACGTCTTTATCGGAGCGCAAGGTAAAACCAGCTAACCCGATGCTTGCCACAAGCAGAATGCCTAAAATATTTCTAAAATTGATCATCATTATAAATGAACCCTGTAAAGTTAACGAAAAACCTGCAAAAATGATACCCAGTAAATAACCCACGAAAATTGAAATAAGTTCTCAACTATTCCAAAGATAAAGTATAGATCGGTCCATTTATTATATTGGCACAATATCAATCATGAAATGAATAAGGAAGAAGCTAAGGCCATATTGCATGAATACACCAAGGGTGATAGTCTTTTAAGGCATGCCAGGAGTGTAGAGTTAGTGATGGAAGCTTATGCAACCAAATTGGGAGAAGATGCTGAGCAATGGGCCGTTACCGGAATGTTACATGATGCAGATTATGAAGCCTTCCCTGATCAACATCCCAATGTCATTGTTAAACTCCTTCAGGACAGAGGTGAAACTGAAGTCGCTCATGCCATCTCCGCCCATTACACCAAATGGAACGTCTCTTATGACACCTTGCTTGACAAAGCGCTTCTCGCTTGTGATGAAATAACCGGTTTTATAATCGCTTGTTGCCACGTTCGACCCGAAGGCATTAATACACTGACCGCTAAGTCGGTGAAAAAGAAATTAAAACAGGCCAGTTTTGCCGCTAAGGTGGAGAGAGAAGAAGTCTACAAGGGCATAGAGCTACTCGGTGTAGCACTGGACGATCACATTAACTTCATTATTTCTGTTTTAAAAGAAAATAAGGAAGAGCTAAAAATTGACTCCAACTAACCTCGCTCGAAATCAACAGTCAGTATACATCCATCTTCAGTACCTTCAAGTACCAGTGAATCATCTGAAAGAGTGATTGTTGAATCCTCACAATTTTGATTATTACCATCGCAAGTAGTTAGCACTGAACCGGTGAGCGTGTATTGTCCGGTTATTGTTTCATTTATTTCCCCCGGTGTGCTAATAGTACTTTTAAAAGTGCCATCAGCAGCAAATTCCTGTAATATGCAGCTACCACATGAAAATGATTCTATATCTGGAATTCCACTTTCACAATCAGTAAGTGAAAATGTGACAGATTTCCATTTACCAACAATTGGATCCACATTAACATCATCATCGTCATCATCTCCGCAAGAGCAGAGTAGAAAAAGAATAGCTAGGGGAACTAGGCAAGAATAGAATTGTCTCATTATTGTAAGTCTGGTTGAACCACAAATTAGAAAAAAGACTTCTAATCTCCTAGCAGTGAAAGGAATTTTATTTGAATATAACGTAGAACAAGTTTTATAATAAAGCCAGCACAATTGAAGAAAGCAATTTCGTGCTGATTAAAATTGCGGTACCAATAAGTCTATAAACCCTGAAACATTGATATCTAGTCGAGATTTATTCTTAAGAAACCTTGCCCAGACTTCAGATTTCCCATTGATGCTTGAAATTGTCAGCGCCGAAGGAATTTGGCTTTATGGACCTGATAAGAAATACATCGATTTAATCAGTGGTATTGGAGTTAGTTCAGTTGGCCACCGACACCCGATGGTAATAGATGCCATTAAAGAACAACTGGACAAGCACTTACATGTTATGGTGTTTGGAGAATTAGTTCAGACTCCGCAGGTGAAGTTGGCAGAAGCAATGGTCAAAACCTTACCCGTTCCTTTAGACAACATATACCTTGTAAACTCAGGTTCTGAAGCTATCGAAGGAGCAATCAAGCTGTCAAAAAGATATACCGGCAGACATGAGATTATCTCTTGTTTTGATGCGTATCATGGCTCGTCGCATGGTGCCTTGTCTATCTCTGGTTCCGAGGACTTCAAGCGGGCTTTCAGACCGCTTGTACCGGGATCCAGGCAAATCAAATTTGGAGCTATTGAGGATCTATCGGAGATTACAAATAAGACCGCCGCTGTTGTAATTGAAACAGTGCAAGGAGAGGGTGGAGTAAGAACTGCAACCGCCGAGTATTTTCAAAGCCTAAGACAAAAATGTAATCAAGAGGAATGCCTGTTAATTATAGATGAGATTCAGTGTGGCTTTGGTAGGACAGGTAAATTCTGGGCCTTTGAACATTATAATATAGTGCCCGATATATTAACCGCCGCAAAGGGTATGGGAGGTGGGATGCCAATTGGTGCTTTCATAAGTACTCAGGAGATCATGGGAGTGCTTAAGAATAATCCAATACTTGGGCACATAACTACTTTTGGTGGGCATCCGGTCTCGTCGGCAGCTGCATTGGCAACTGTCAACATACTACTCGAAGGTTCACTGATAGGTGCTGTGAATAGAAAAGCTGAATTATTTAAATCACACCTTAATCATCCAGCTATCAAAGAGGTCAGAAATTTGGGACTGATGATGGCGGTGGAATTTGAGTCTTTTGAAGTATTAAAGCCAATTATAGATCGGGCCATTGATAAAGGAGCCCTGACTGATTGGTTCTTGTTTTGCGATAACAGCATGCGCATTGCACCTCCGCTTACAATTGAAGATGATGAAATAAGACAGGCCTGTAAGATCATTATAGAAGCTATTAAAGGGTAGAATAAATTTGCTGCTGATTATTGGCGGTTAATATTCTTCTACTAAATTTGCGCCACTATGAAGTTTCTCATTCATATCGCTTCGGTCAAAGAACCCTCTATCTGCTAAGAGGGCACCTCACAGACCAGCCACTATTAATCTTTTTTAATACTTTTTAATTATCAGAATGAGAAATCTATTCTTTCATAATATCAAATCAATTATTGCCAATTTTCGACAGGCCGTCAGGGGTGGTGAGCAGGACTTTACTACTGGAAGCATCAAGAAAGCAATCTTTATGCTTTCAGTTCCAATGATCCTCGAAATGGTCATGGAGTCACTATTTGCTGTGGTTGATGTGTTCTTTGTTAGCAGGGTAAGTGTCAATGCGGTGGCAACCGTTGGGCTGACCGAATCAGTGCTAATGATCGTTTACTCAATCGCGATTGGCCTGAGTATGGCTACCACGGCAATGGTTGCCCGTAGGGTTGGGGAAAAGAAACCACATGAAGCAGCAATTGTAGCGGTCCAGGCGATCTTTCTGGCGTTAAGTTTATCCGTAGTAATTGGAATAACAGGCGGAATCTTCGCTCCCGATATTCTAAGATTAATGGTAGGTGAGGAATCGTTGATTAGTGAGGGTTATGGATATACCCGAATCATCTTTCTTGGTAATGCCACAGTAATGTTGATTTTCCTCATTAATGCGGTGTTCCGGGGAGCAGGAAATGCATCCATTGCCATGCGAGCACTATGGATTTCCAACATATTAAATATGATTCTGGATCCAATCTTCATTTTTGGATTAGGGCCAGTTCCGGCCATGGGAGTTGAAGGCGCTGCTATTGCTACAACCATTGGTAGAGGTACAGGAGTGCTATTTCAAATTTACTACCTATTCAACGGCAGTGGTATTGTCAAACTGACTAAGGAGGTGATTGGGATCAAACTGGAGGTTATTAGTAGTTTGATAAAAGTGTCCATCGGTGGAATTTTGCAATTCTTAATCGAAACGGCCAGCTGGATATTCCTGGTCCGTATTATTGCTGAATTCGGAAGTGCTGCGCTGGCCGGTTACCAAATAGCATTCAGAATTATTGTCTTTACACTATTGCCTTCCTGGGGAATGGCCAATGCAGCGGCAACCTTAGTCGGGCAAAATTTGGGGGCAAATCAACCTGATCGCGCAGAGTCATCTGTTTGGAAAACTGCCCTTTATAATGTGATCTTCCTGGCTTTTGTCGGTCTTATATTTTTCGTATTTGCCAGGGAATTTGTGGGGATTTTTACGGACGTGAAGGATGTAATGGGTCATGCAATTCTTGCGCTACAAATCATTTGTTTTGGCTACATATTCTTTGCCTATGGTATGGTGATGGTTCAAGCGTTTAATGGAGCTGGAGATACCAGAACTCCTACAATAATGAATATTTTCATATTCTGGATATTCCAGATTCCATTTGCCTATTGGATGTCAATTCATTTAGAACTTGGTCCTGTCGGAGTTTTTTGGGCCATTGCAATTGCGCATTCGGTCGTGGCCGTTGTAGGGGTAATAATCTTCAAAAGAGGAAGGTGGAAATTGATTAAAGTTTAAATATGATCTTTGAGGGGAGCCTGGAACATCCAGCTCCCTTTTACTATTCCTCAGAAAAGATTAGATCAAGGTCCCTTATATCCCGTGGAACAAAAGGAGTCAAACCACTCAGGTCAATAAAGCTATTAGAAAAGGCAGGGTTATCAGGAATGGTGGTGCCAGAAGAAATGAAGCCATCCTCTCCAACAAAATAAGCGGGAGCACTGGCATTGGCTAAAACCAAATCAATGACCTCTTGATCAGTAATTCCCACTGTCATCAACTCGTCCTCAAATACACTGAAAACAGAGAAATCATCTATCAGTCCTTCATTAGTATCCACAGCTGAAGGGGGCAATGCCACTGCAGCTACACCTAAATCCAAAACTGCATCACCTCGAGCTACAAAAGCATAATTTCTACCGCCCGTAAATGAAGGATTTATTAAGGTAATATTAGGATGGTTTGAGTTTCCAAAGACCTCAATAATATCACCATTCTTGCCAACGAACATTTGTAGGTTATTCAAACCTGTACTCTCGGGAATATTTGAAATCGAAACCAACATACTCTCTTCGTAGTCCGAATCATCCTGGGTGTAATCAATCTTATAAAACAAATCAGCCAGTGACTCCTCTTCTGTTCGATTGATATCATATGGCTTCAAAAAGGCAACGATCTCAATTGGATTAGTATTCCAAAATAATTGGGCAGCTCTCGAACCATCTTCATCATTTACATTCATTTGAAATCTAAAGTTTCTTGAATCTAATGATGTCCGCTGCTTGAGCTCAAAATCTTTTTGGCGACCGTCCTCATCACTTATAATTGAAAATGCAACGGCACTATCGATGTTTGCAATGACCATTAATTCGAATAGATCATTCAATATTTCTTTGGAAGATTCCCCAACCCATATGAAAGCCCTGAGATTATTGTAAATATCATCCCCCTCAATTATACCCTCTTGCCTGACTCTGCCGCCTGCCAAGGTGGTATTAAAACTCAAGGCATCAGGAATATCCAGAGTTATTTCTCCCGGTAGAATTTCATTTAATACCAAATCTTCCGGATCGGTTAATGCAGCCTCCTCATTGCATCCTGCCAGTAATAGGCTAATTAGGACCAATGGCAAAAATCTAACACCTCTTCTCATCTCTATTTTATAATCAATCTTAAAATTATACAATTTTTAAAAAGTAAGTACTATATGAGCCTTCGTTTTCATAAGCATTCAAAAAGAAAACAACTAATGCCCAAATTACACTATGTCAAAAATCAACTAGGAGGCTCTCATTGTTGGTCAATGGTACAAAAATATCGTTGCCCTTTAAGCCTTGAATTGATTTATCCGCTTTTATGTCTAATAACTTGAGCGTTAATAAGTTTTTATGAATTGAAGAGACCCTGGCCCCGGTTTGTAAAATATTCCAGCCTTCCCATGTGGTAGAAATTCCACCAATAGGAATAATACTGACCCACATCTTCCATTGATAAGGCAAGTCCTCATCATCCAATAGCCATAGATAACTGTCTCCTGGAGTTACACCACCGTTGTTATAGGTAATTAAAAGAGCGTCTTTTCCTTCATAGGAAACAATGGATCTTGCTGTCCCTGGATCCTTAACTTTTGAAATTGGATTTAGCCAAAATGAATCGTTGACCCACATTTTCCAGGCTTTATGGCAAATTTTTGATGACTCTTGCGAATTTTGAGCTTCTGAGCCACGAATCACCACACCCTTCCTTCGATTGATGTCAATTTGCACCAGGTATTCATCCCATGAAACTTGTGCGTAATGTCTTTGTCTGTCCCAAACATGTTGCTGACGGTTGTCAAAGTTCCATTCAATGGCCCCTGTTTGCTCCCAGGCGTCATGATTAACCGCATCCAACATTCGATTTGCAAGATCTTCAGCTGCCTTACCCGCTGTTCCTACCGGAAGTGGTTCGTTCATTAGCACATAAATCATCCCTATGGACAATAGCAGGGCAATCATCGTCGCCAGTAATCTTTTTATCCACTTCATGCCATAAACATAATTGAGTATTGTTCAATTCCTGACCTGAATGCATCATTAAAAATTTGAAATTACCATTCATCAAATCAATTGCAAAAACATTTGGACCAACAGCTATACGGTTGTTTATCGCATGATTTTTGCTCTATCTTCGCCGCAATTATTGGTAACTGGATGAATAAGCTTAGTGTATTGGTGGGTATTATGATGATTTCTGGGCAATCATTTGCCCAATTATTAAAAGTGATGAATGAAACTAACCTGGAGCCCATTGCTGATGTATTGATTTACTCCAACGAAACTCTCCTTTCAAACCAGACCAATTCTAAAGGAACCATTGATTTTAGCGTCTTTTCTACCAATGATGAATTGAGCTTTCAACATCCCTCCTATCAAAGGACCACACTCAGTTATCAGGAAATCGTTAAGGATAATTATAAAGTTTATCTCAAAGAAAGAATCATTGAAATTGGAGAAGTAGTCATTTCTGCTAATAAATGGGAAGAAGATAAATCTGAAATTCCTAATGAGATTACCAGTATCAGTCCCAGACAGATAGAATTCAGGAATCCTCAGACCGCTGCCGATGTATTAGAGAGCTCAGGTCAGGTATTTGTTCAAAAGAGTCAACTTGGGGGTGGTAGTCCCATGATGAGGGGGTTCGCAGCCAATGCCGTATTAATTGTGTTCGACGGCATTCGAATGAATAACGCAATATTTCGTGGTGGAAACCTACAGAATGTAATTCAAATAGACCCCAATATTCTTAAAGGGGCCGAAGTGGTGTTTGGCCCAGGTTCTGTTATTTATGGAAGTGATGCCCTTGGTGGAGTAATGGACTTCCATACCATTGACCCAGAGTTCAGCACGGGTGACAAACTCTATGTTGCAGGTCAGGTTATGAGTCGATATTCCTCTGCTAACAATGAGAAAACTGGACATGTACACGTCAATTTGGGTGGCAAAAAAATCTCGAGCGTTACAAGTATCAGCTTTAGCGATTATGATGATTTAAGGACTGGAGATAATCGGACAGATGAGTTTCCCGACTTTGGAAAAAGACCATCTTTTGTTCAAAGAATCAATGGAGAAGATATTATTGTCCCGAACAGTAATGATAACATCCAAAAGTTTTCAGGATTCTGGCAGTATAATTTATTACAAAAACTTAAGTGGCGTCCTAATGACTTTATGGATCTTGAATATCAGGTATATTATAGCACATCATCTGATATTCCTAGATATGATAGACTTATACAATTAAGCAATGAACAGCCCAGAAGTGCGGAGTGGTTTTACGGTCCTCAGCAGTTTCTTTTAAACGCCATAAAATGGTCATATTTCAGGGAAAACAAGTTCTTTGATCAAGGCCGACTTACCCTCTCATTTCAGGATTTTCAAGAAAGTCGCCATGATCGTGGATTCCAGGATTCCGGTTTAAGGCATCGTACTGAAGATCTTAAGATTGTTACGCTAAATCTAGATTTTGATAAGGTAATTAACAGCCGCAATCAATTGTTTTACGGTGTGGAATTCAATCACAACGACGTAACTTCAACTGCATTTGAGGAAGATGTTGATACCGGAGCCATTGGATTGGCCAGCACGCGATACCCGGATGGTGGAAATATTTATCAAACTTTCGCCGCTTATATCAGCCACAAATGGTCTGTTGGAGACAAATGGATTATTTCATCTGGTTCCAGGTACAGCTTCGTCAGATTAAAATCATCCTTTGAAGATGATAATTTCTTCGATTTTCCATTTGATAAACTGGAAATAAAAAATGGTGCCTTGAATGGGTCTATCGGCTCCGTTTTCAAGCCCAATGAAAACACCAAATTGAATGCCCTTTTCTCTACCGGATTTAGGTCACCCAATGTTGATGACGCTGGAAAAGTATTTGATTCCGAACCTGGTAACGTAGTGGTTCCCAATGACGATTTAAGTCCGGAGTACACTTATAACTTCGAAATAGGTATCACGGAAAGAATTGCTGAAAAACTCCAGATAAGCACCGTAGTCTTCTATACCATATTGGACAACGCAATTGTTAGGAGAGATTTCTCATTCAATGGTCAGGACTCAATTATTTATGATGGAGTTTTGAGTCAGGTCCAGGCCGAAGTGAATGTAGGTGAGGCTCGTATATATGGCTTTAGTGCCAGTATTAAATCCGACATAACCAATCACCTATCTTTATTTTCAAGTATAACCTTTACTGATGGGGAGGATAAGGTTGAAAATGTGCCATTGAGGCACACCACCCCACTCTTTGGGCAAACTTCGCTAACCTATTCAGCTAAAAAAGTCAAAGGTGAGTTATACTTTAAATACAATGGTAAACGGGAGTTTGAAGATTTACCGCCTGAAGAACAGGGCAAAACACATCTTTATACAACGCGTGGATCGCTTGCCTGGTTTACCGCCAACTTGAGGGGTTCTTACCAAATATCGAGCACATTGCAGATCAACGGGGGAATTGAAAATATTTTTGATAAACACTATCGGCCTTACTCTTCGGGCATTAGTGCCCCTGGCAGAAATTTTATCATTGCCATGAGGGCGTCATTTTGAGAGCGATGTTTCTGCCTCCAGCACTTCCCAGGTACGATCGCTTAATAATCGAACGCACGCCAAATTTGCTTTAAACAGCATTTTAGTACCCTACTCCTTTGGCGAAATCATTGGAAAGGCCAAAGTCGCATTTGCTCATACAATAGTTTCATTTGAGCTTCCGTCTGTTCTTACATCGCAGCAACCAAATTGCTTGATGCTAATAGGCTTGTAACGCACTACAGTGACCTTTTATTTACTTCAAAGATAATTGGGTAAATTACTTTCTAACAATTCCTCGGTAGCACCCTTGAGTAAATTATTCCTTTTTAATTTTAAAACAGTTAAAAATGTATTAAAATTGAGTGTCTTCAATACCACAAACATGCGAAATATGATTTTCAACCGAAACCAATCTTTTAATGCTTTAATTCTTGGGACATTAATTTTATTGTGGTCCTGCGGAGGTTCCGGATCTGGTGAAACGTCAAAAGCTTCTGAGAACGATGAGTTTAAATCAGCCCAGATTGAAGTTGCGGAACAAATTGATCGGGTAGTTCATGAATTGCCCCCTCCTTCTGAAGTTCCATTACTTCTGCAAAGTGTCGGAGCAGATTTTAATAGCCAGGTAACCAATGATATTAGTAAAGTAGGTTCATATCAAACCAATGAAAAGGCAGCATTAAACCTTGGTATTTTCGCTACTGATGTTGGGTATTATGCTTCATATGAACAAGTTCAGGATGCACTCAAGTACATGGAAGGCTGTCAAAATCTTGCTGACTATTTAGGCATTGCCTCTTCATTTGATGTTAACTTATTAAGAAGGTTCGAGCAGAACATCGGTAACCGTGACTCCCTTGCGGTATTAGTAAATGAAGCAATGGAACAAGCGGAGGTTCAACTTGAAAATACCGACCGTACTACAATCGCAGCGCTCGCTCTGGCTGGCAGTTACATTGAGGGTTTATATATCTCAACTCAGGTTATAAAAAATTACCCGAATGATTTACCACCCGATGTAAGAAATTTAGTTTTGGAACCTTTGATGCGCTTGGTGGCTGGTCAACAACGACCGCTACTAGATTTAATAGGTGTTTTGAATTCTATTGATCATGATGACGTTGTTGCTGAAATGGCCAGGGAAATGGGTGCCTTAAGATTCCATTTTGACGAAATCGGGGACTTTGAAGCCAAAATCAGTAAGGACGCAGCTCATGTAATACTCAATGAAGGTCTTTTGAAGGGAGTAACAGATGAAGTTGAAAGAATCCGAACGGAAATTACAAGTGTTTAATAGTTGATCTATTATTTTAGAAGGGCATTGGATTAAGATTCAATGCCTTTTTTTATATTTAATGACCAATACCAATATCACGACTTAAATACCTACTAATCCCTAAACCATGAGTGAAGAATTATTAAGGGCCATAATCCAGCTACTCGCTATCGTTGCCAAAGAAGATCAGGTAACTGCAGATGAAAGGGAGACAATTGAAAAATTTCTAAGCGAAAATCTAAATAAAGATGAGGTGCAGAAGTACCTCAAGCTTTTTGATAAACTAACTTCTAATATCAGCAATAGTCCGGCAGACAACATCGACGAAAAGGCTGAAATTGTCAACATCACCAAAAATGTAAATCAGGAATTTACAACACAACAGAAAGTTGTGGTCATGCTGGTACTTATGGAATTAATCATGGCCGATGGTGTGATTACCAAAAGGGAGGACGAACTCCTCTATTACATTGGAAATGCCTTCAATGTACCCAAGGATGAAATAGACCAAATAAAGAATTATGTCGTTCACGACGATAAGGCCAACTTGTCATCAAGTGATATCCTGATTGCAGATAATGGTGAACACGACAAGCCACCTAAAAGTAAGCACCTAACTTCAAAAAGTCTGGATGGCTTTATTGCCATCCTAAGAATAAAATCAGCGGAGATATATTTCATGAAATATATCGGCTCCACCGCATTATCTCTCAACGGCATACCACTCCAAAGAAATCAAAGTATACATATATTGTCTCAAGGGAGCTGTATAAGAGGCACTAAAGTGCAAACAGTTTACTTCAGCGACGTTGTAAGCGCATTTAGAGATGAAGCGGTTGAGTCTCCAATCAGTTTTGTCTGTGAGAACGTAGATTTCAAATTTAAGAATGGACATATCGGATTAAGAAATGTCAACATTGCGGAATCCGGCGGGAAGTTAATTGGACTCATGGGTGGTAGTGGTGCTGGAAAATCGACCCTTTTAAATGTCCTCAATGGTAATGAAGTGCCTTCCGATGGATCTGTAAGGATTAATGGGGTAGATATACATAAGGAGAAGAGCAAAATAGAAGGTGTAATTGGCTATGTTCCTCAAGACGACCTCCTCATGGAGGACCTTACTGTCTTCCAAAATCTATACTTCGCAGCAAAATTGTGTTTCAGTCAACTCACTGTGGTGGAGAATGAAGAATTAGTTTCCAAAACGCTCTCCAGTTTAGGTCTGTCAGAGACCCGTGACTTGAAAGTT
>JAJCYL010000559.1 GCA_029262955.1 Cytophagales bacterium
ATTTTTGCGATTATTTTTTTGAGTGCAGTACCAATCTCCTCTTCAGACAATTGCTTAGGCAGATAATTGCTGATCACCGCAATCTCTTGTTCTTCCTTTGCTGCCAAGTCATCTCTTTTCTGTTCCTTATAGAGGACAGAGGAATCTTTTCTTTGTTTTACCGCCTTTGTGAGCAATCTCATTTCAACATCCTCGCTCAATTCATGTTTGACACCTTTTTCAGTTTCTGCCAGCAAGATCATCGATTTAATTGCTCTTAAGGCTCTCAACTTGTCCAGTTCTTTAGACTTCATTGCTCCTTTGATGTCTTGGTCTATCTTATTTTTTAGACTCATGATCCGGTATACAATTATATTAGCTATTTATTTAATTTTCTGCTCAAAAGTAATCATTCAAAATTCTTATGACGCGACTTAGTGTCAATATTAACAAGATTGCCACCCTACGGAACGCCCGCGGAGGCAATAATCCTGACGTAGTGCAAGTAGCATTAGATTGTGAGCGATTCGGAGCGCAGGGAATTACAGTACATCCAAGACCTGATGAACGCCATATAAGGTATAAGGACGTTTTGGATCTAAAAGAAGTAGTAAAAACAGAATTTAACATTGAAGGTTATCCTGATGAGAGATTCATGGGCCTAATTGCTAAAACACAGCCCGCCCAGGTTACACTTGTGCCTGATGGGCCAGATGTAGTAACTTCTAACCAAGGCTGGGATACCATTGAAAACAGAGATTTTCTTAAAGAGGTCATTGTGAATTTAAAGAAGATTGGTGTACGCATTTCACTTTTTGTTGACCCAAATCCTGATATGATTATTGGGGCGCAAGAAGTTGGAGCGGACCGAGTTGAACTCTACACAGAGCGTTACGCCAATAATTATCAGACGGACCGGGATGGGGCTGTTTCAGATTATGTACTCGCTGCAGGAAAAGCAATTCAAATAGGATTAGGGGTAAATGCAGGGCATGACCTTGATCTAGACAATCTGAAATTTCTTAAGAAATCAATTCCCAATTTGGCTGAAGTTTCCATTGGTCATGCCCTAATTTGCGATGCCTTATACTATGGGCTTGAAAATGCAATTCAGATGTACCGAAGGCAACTTGAGTAACCCAATTGCATTACTTCTATTAGTTTTTAGTTCATATCACATAATTGGGCGATTTTTGCATTTTATGCGCATCCTGCATTTTATAACAGCCGTTTTTCTACTAATCCATTGGTCTGCCACAACTGTCGAGGCACAACTTGGTGGTAGAATTCGCTATACCGCTGATACATTGAAGAATGGAAAGAATGAACGTGGTCGTTATCGTAAACTTATAAGTAATGTAGTTTTTAAGCAGCGGGGAACTATTGTCTACTGTGATTCTTCATATTTCTATCCTCGTGAAAACTTAATGGAGGCCTATGGTAAGGTTAGAATTGTTGATGACTCCGCGATTATAACCTCCAGAAAATTGACATATCAGGGTGAGGAAAGAATTGCAAAACTTCGACAGGATGTTGTCTATACGAATGGAACCCGCACGCTTTATACAGACATACTCGACTACCAATTGGATACCAAGGTGGCTTCATTTTTTGAGCATGGAAGATTGATAGATGTAGAAAATGTGCTGACTAGTAAACGCGGAATTTATTACGAATCCGACGAAGTGGTTTTTTTTTACGATGATGTCAAATTAGTAAACCCACAGTATACATTGTATGCTGATACCATGGAGTACAGAACGCCAACCAAAATAGCCTATACTTATGGACCAACTACGATTATAGGTAAGGACAGTTCAGTCCTAAACTCCATCGGGGGTGAATACTTTACAGAAATTAAACAAGAAAGATTTTCTGAGGGTCAGATTACAACCCCTGACTATCTTTTAGATGCTGATCGATTGTTCTTTGATGACCTCGAGGGCTTTTATCACGCCATTGGCAATGTAAAACTTACAGCCAAGCATGAGGACACATGGATTACCGGTGAGGAAGGTACTTATTACAATGACCTCGGACTAACCAAGATTTGGGGAAATGCGATCATGAAAAAGTTAATGGATGATGAGGATACTTTTTATCTATCTGCTGACACCTTGGTATCTATTGAAAGCGAGCTTGATATCGAAGACCGTGTACTTGCTTATTATGATGTAAAAATGTTCAAGCAAAATTTGCAAGGGAAGTCAGACTCCGCTTCTTATGTAATAGTGGACTCAACGATCTATTTCTACGACGACCCTATCTTATGGAACGAGGCCAATCAGCTGGAGGCGGATTCAATCAATGTATTACTGGTTAATAATCTTATTGATAAGATGTATCTAGATCAAAATGCATTTGTGATTTCCCGGGATACACTTAGGAACTATAATCAAATTAAGGGACGTAATATGATTGCTCATTTTGATGGGCGCCAAATCACTAAAATAGATGTGAATGGCAATGGTGAAAGCAATTATTATTATTTACTCGAAGATTTAACGGGGATCATGGGGCTAAATCATATTTTGTGTAGCAATATGATCCTTCGATTTCAAGAAGGTATTTTAGACGATATTAGTTTTTATACCAATCCCGATGCAACATTTTTCCCCACTCATGAAATTTTTAATGCCAGTGAACGCTTGGAAGGATTTAACTGGAGAGTTGATGAGCGACCTGCTCTAGGTGATGTTGTCTACTATTATAGACCTGAGGATGAGGAGGATGAAACCCAGGAGGCTCTGACCAAGAAACCATCAGAATCCAGACCAGACAATTAACCCATTAAAGCATCAAGTGCCTTTCCCTGAATGCCAATTACCGCTGATCGAGCAATACTATCTCCACCATGGGGCCAGTGACCTCCAGGGTGCTGGACGCAAATAAATAGCGTGGAGTAGTCTGGAGAGAAAGAAGGCCCTGTCATTTCACAAAATAACGGACCACTGGCTACCTGGAATGCCTTTCCGGCATTGGGCCCGGACATTGGGACATAATGAAGGCCGTTATTTTTAAATTTATCGTATTGTCCTTTGTTCATACTTGCTCCTGAAACATCGCAGCAGAACCACAGATTACCCTGCTTGTCAAAGACGATATTGTCAGGACTAGAAAAACCGGTGTCTTGGCCACCAGCCATAAATGTTTCGGCAGTGAATTCAAGAGATAGTTTATTATTGTCTCGTTCAGCTATCTTTAGAATAGAACCATGGTAATCCCCTTTAGGGACATTGTTTGTCAATGTCATGAAAATGTTGCCAGTGATTGGGTCAATTTCCACGTCCTCGGGCCTGTTCTGTGGTGTGCCTCCTACCAATTTTGCAGCATCACGCATCCTGACCAGCACTTCAGTTTGATCTGAGAAATTTTCCTGAAGGATGGGTTGCTCTGTAATATCTAGTGAAACCCACTTGCCATTATCTGTGTCAGCAACATAGAGTTTACCTTTGGTTAAACTGTTGGGCTCACTTCCAATGAATTTGTAAATACATTCGTCTGCTTTGTCATCTCCGGTATAAACCACACATATGCCATTCTCCTCCTGGTGCACGGCTGCAGCTTCATGAGCGCATCGACCAAGTCCAATTAATTTTTTGGCCTCACCCGTCTCGAGATTTACTTCAACTACCCATCCATAATGCTCTGGCGGATGATCAAAATGTTTTTCCCACTGAAAAAAGCCCTCTTGCAGCTTTTCACCAGTTTGATAGTTCCTTTCTCCAAAATAGTCATGGTAATTCTCCTCGCAGGTCAAAATGGTACCCCAAGGTGTCAAACCACCGGCACAATTGGCCAAGGTTCCTACCGCTTCAGTCTTCCCATAAATTGGTGCATCCCACTCAAAAGGAATTGGCGTTCGGGCATGAAGCCTTCTATTTAATGGGTCGTTTTTGACTAATTCCCATTGACCGCTCTTGTTCTTTCGAATACGGTTAATACTACCTCCAACAGAGTCCATTTCCAGCTCCACCTGCTCTTTGGTTTTGGAGGATTTGCCGTCATAATTACTGATTAATGAAGGAGTTGTTGATTCATGGTTTACCCAAAGCAGGCCGTCGTTTGGATTGTCATCAAGCGCTTTAAAGGCTGTATAATCGTTTTGGTCTCCAAACATTTCCGTTGCATTGATTTGATCTCCAACCTTAGCGATGATGTGGTAATTGAATCCGTCAGCTAATACGAGGTCATCAACATCCGTGGGAGCTATTGGCTCGAAGGGTAATTTTGGAAGTGAGGATTCAGTGTCTTTGGCACCTGGAATGCAGCCTGGGATAATCGACATACTTGCCGCGGCTACTCCTGCTCTTCCAAAAAATTTTATAAATGCCCTTCTATCTGACTGGAGCTCTTTCATGTATTTGAACGTGGAAAGTATTTAACTTAAACTAACTACTCTGACCAAAATTCAAATTTAAGAAATTAGATTTTTCCATTTAGATAAATAAGGATAAATGGCAGAATGAAGAATATAAGGAGGAGATAAAGAAAACCGATGAACCTATATTGTAGTGTTAATCTCCCAAAACCGTTAGCCAGCTTAACTGGCATTTGACGCAATGCCGGGAATGGAAGGAATACCAGCACGCCAAATACATTAAATAATAAATGGGCAAAAGCGATGACCAGAGCCGCTTCTGAATTAATTAAAGAGGCGAGGAATGCAGTTGTTGTCGTTCCAATATTTGCACCCAATATGAATGGGAATATATTTTTTACTGAAATTTCTCCGGTTGCAGCTACAGGAACCGCAAATGCTGTTGTGACAGAACTGGATTGAACCCCTGCAGTTAATGCCAAACCAAAAGAAAATGATTTATAAGGATTTTTAAAGAGAGAACTAAAGTCTGAATCTCGGTTTGCAACGAGGATGTCATACAAGGACCTGGATAGAAGCTTAATTGATAGCAATAGTAGTGAAAAGGACATAATCAATACGACAAAACCATTGTTAACCCATTGTAAAACAAAATTACTAATTGACAATCCAGTTGAAACCATGTCTGGTGGTTGATCGGTGATCAGTGAGTCCGAAAATAAACTGCTCATGCCTTTGGCTGAATGAGACAGAAGTCCATAATAGTACTCAAGTGGAAAAAGTATAACTACCAGTATGACATTGAAAAAATTATGACTCAATGCGGTTGAAAGTGCTCTTGGGAATTTTTTTTGATGTCCAATAAAGGCCAATGAGACAAGAGAGGCAGTTAGAGTGGTGCCAATATTGGCTCCCATAATTATTGGAATCGCTGTATCATAATTGAATGTTCCAGAGGCGACCAGAGCTACTGTAGCCGAGGTAGTTGTGGAGCTACTTTGAATGATAGCGGTTGCCAGTAAGCCGATAAATAAACCTACAAATGGATTATTGGCTCCCTCAAAAAAAGATTGCACTACATCAGTACCAAGTATTTTCAATGAGCCACTCATCAAGTCCAGTGCCACAAAAAAGATAACGATGTATACGACTATTACACCGATAGCTACTGCTTTGTTAGTCTGTTTATTTGTGGCTATTTCGTACATATTAATGGAAGCCCTGCAAAGTTGCTGAGCTTTTGACCCAGTCTGGCCCTTATGGGTATTATGTTATTTTAAAATGATAATTCTACTTGAAAGCGATACCTGAATTCATCTTCCGGACCATCTATATCTGTGTAACTAAAATCTGTTTGAATTTTTAGACTATGTCCAACAATATATCTCGAAAGACCAAGTGTGTATTCTGTTTCATTATTTAATCCTGAAGTAAGGTTGTCTGGTTCGATGGTTGTGTAGCGCAGTGCAGTTTCAAAGTTATTTTTGAATAAATATCCGGCCTGAACAACAAAACCACTGCCGGTACCGAAGCCGTTGTTATTTCTGGTATTGCCGTCCTTAGCAGCAAATTCAGATGCCAGGGAAAATCCACGATATTTGAAAATGGCGTCAATAAATATTGCAGAGAGGTCATTACTTATCAAGTTGCCAT
>JAJCYL010000560.1 GCA_029262955.1 Cytophagales bacterium
ATAAATTTAGGCCTGATTAACAATATCTTAAAACTATGTATGATAAACTCCGGCAGGTTATTAAAACTGACAGTGATAGCCAACAAATATTTGGCGAGTTTCTTGACGAATTTAATGCCCGTCAGCAGTGGGAAAAAAAGAGAGAAATCCGTCGAAGTCGATTAGCGGCACTGATCCTCGCTGGCGCTTCATTAATCTCCATTTTCTTTGTAGTCTTTGCCAACATCAAAGCAAATGAGCTGGAAAAAGAGGTCATTATGCTTAAAAATAGAATTGAGAATTGTGAAAAACCCTAACATGAAGATCGATCTGGATCAGTTTTATATAGAAAATGATGAGCCTAAAAGGAGTTGTTTGCTGGCTCTAAGAGATATTATTCTAAGTACGGATACTGCAATAACAGAGACCAGAAAATATGGAATGCCCTGCTTCTGTTATCAAAACAAAATGTTTTGCTATTTGTGGGTAGACAAGAAAACAGATCAGCCCTACCTTCTGATGGTGGAGGGCAAGCATCTTAACCATCCGAAATTGGAAAAAGGAGATCGTTCCAGGATGAAAATATTCCGAGTCGATGCCAACAACGATTTGCCACTTGAGACTATTCAAACCATTCTTAATCAGGCACTTGATCTATATAGGAATGGGATTATAAGAATCCGGTGATCTTTATCAGTATTATTGATTCTCTTGCACAACCAGCAATAGTGGTATTAAAAAGCTCATTAATGCGTAAAGAAGTTATTATTGGTCTATGCTTTTCTTCTTGGTAGTAGTCAACTACCACTAACCCATACTGTCTGAGATGCTAAGAATGACCTACCTCATTGAAACTGGTTCTGAAAATTTAGTCTGGGGTTTTTAATAGCGGTAGATAGGAAATTCTTTACCATAACTGACAAAAAAAACTCCAAATTCGGTCACTTTGTAACAATTTACGCACTCAGTCGTCACTCATAAGAATTAATCCAAATGATCAAGAAATTAATTATTGGCTCAACAGTTATTGGCCTGATCTTATTTGTGGGGTTGATAGTTGCAGTTCTCTGGCCTTTACCAATAATATCAGTTCCTCAATTACAGGAACGACTATTGCTAAAATCCATCGATATAATTGATGTTAAATCAGGAGAAATTATTCGTAACCAGGACGTACTGATTCAAAAGAATATAATTACCCACATCGATAGTACTGGTCAACTGTCAGTGCCGACTCTTACTTCTATTATCGATGGATCAGGTAAATATCTCATGCCCGGTTTGTGGGATATGCATACGCATTCATCTCCCCTATCACCTTGGATACATCATCCACTTTACATTGCCAATGGAGTTACCGGAGTCAGGGACATGTCCGGCAATCTGGATAAACCAGATAGTCATTGGTCTGGTACAATCCAACGTCAAGAATGGAATAAATCACTAATTGCCAATAATCACGTAGGACCGAGGTATGTTCTACAGAGTAGTTTTCAAATTGACGGAAGCGGTTCCATTCCGGACGATGCTCCTCAATTTTTCAGTGTAGCGCATAAGGAAGACATCCCTCAGTTACTAGAATTCTATCAAAAAGGAGGTGCAGATTTCATCAAGATTTACGCTGAAATTCCAGCCGAATCCTACAAAGAATTAGCAAAAAATGTCATTAATTATAAGATGCATATCGCCGGCCATAAAGCATTAAATGTTTCCCTGAAAGAGAGTATTAACCTGGGTCAAAAAAGTTTCGAGCATGGGCGAATTTTTATGTTTGATTGCTATCCCGGTGCGGAAGAATTGCGTGTTGCTACCAACAAAAGAGAAGTGTTTTCAAAGTCTATGAATTCCATGGTTACTGATTTTGATGAAGAGAAGGCTATTGAGCTGATGAGTTTGATGCGGGAGAAGAATGCACACTGGACTCCGACCTTACAGACACTTAAAATGAGTGCCTATGCTGACAATGAACAATTTGTCAATAATCCCGACATGAAATATATACCTGCAGCCTGGAAATGGTTGATTTGGAATCAAGACCTCAGTAGAGCTGCAAAGAGAAATAGATCTCCCGAAGGCACCGGAATTAACATGAGATTCTATCAAGCCTCGCAATCACAAGTAGGTATCGCTGCTGAAAAAGGAGTTCCTATCATGCTGGGTACAGATGTAACAGACACATACGTTTTTCCGGGGTTTAGTGTCCACACAGAATTAGACGATTTAACAGAATCGGGCCTATCTAACCTACAGGCTCTTCAAGCTGCGACGATTGTACCCGCCCAATTTGCTAACCTGGAAAAAGACCATGGTTCCATTGAGATTGGCAAAATAGCTGACCTCGTCATTCTGAATAAAAACCCTTTGGATAAAATTGAACATACTCGCTCCATTCATGGAGTGTTGCTAAACGGAATTTTTTATGATGAGCAAAAACTAATCGAATTAAAGAATACGGCTGAATCTGTTATTTCATCGTTTCACTTAAATGTAAAATTTATTTACAATCTATTCAGGAGTCCTTTAATGAGGAAACAATTTGCGGATTAATCGCTACCTGGAATAACTTCAATAAACTTTTCAGCAAAATCATGAAGTTCGACTATTTCATTGGCACTTAACAATCTCTCTTTTCTGTAGATAAGTATCTGGTACCCCACTCCCTCAATATAATACGAAGGTTGATCTACGAGGAATTGGCTTAGATTATCCAATACAGGTGGTTGCTTCTGATCCTGGCGGGCTTTCTTCTCCAGTGCTTTCAATTGACGAACATTGTCTTTAGTCACGGTGAATGCAGTCTTCTCTTTAACTAAATCCAATACCAGTACGGTTAGATGATGTTCTTCCCTTGCCATCAATATGCCATCCGTATAAGTCACATCAGAAATTACCCAACGAATGTCTTGATCGAAGTTGCCTGCCAATTTATTCCTTTGGTATTCTAATAAATGAAATTCGAAAAATTTGAATTTTTCAAAGTGATGCACTTCCCAATTAATTTCTGAGGAAAAACGATAATCATTTACCCTGGCATAATGGTTAATATCGTTTTGTCGGGCTGTGAGCCGCTTTTGCATCGGCCTTTCCAAAACGTGTAACGCCAAGGGGTGTGGGGACGATGTTTTGTGCACATCGAGGCCCACAAATTCAAAGTCATTTTGCGTAAAATACTTCTCTCTATGCTCATGAATAAAATCC
>JAJCYL010000561.1 GCA_029262955.1 Cytophagales bacterium
AAGTAATTTCTTGGTCATCCTCTGGAAAAATGGGATTCAAAGGCTCCAAGAAAAACACCCCCTACGCAGCTCAGGTAGCAGCGCAGGATGCCAGTCAGGTAGCTTATGAAGCTGGCCTTAGAAAGGTAGAATTATTTGTAAAAGGCCCTGGTTCTGGTAGAGAATCAGCAATTCGGACAATTCAGAATTCAGGTATTGAGATTACGATGATTAAAGACATCACTCCATTGCCACATAATGGATGTCGTCCACCAAAAAGAAGAAGAGTTTAAAGCTATTTAAAAGAATAATTGTAGATGGCGCGATATAGAGGTCCGAAGGCAAAAATTGCCAGAAAATTTAATGAGCCAATTTTTGGCCCTAGTAAGGCTTTGCAAAAAAAGGCTTACGGTCCTGGTCAACACGGCAGGTCACGGAGGAGAAAGCAATCTGAATATGCAATTCAGTTAGCAGAAAAACAAAAAGCTAAGTATACCTATGGTGTGCTCGAAAAACAATTTGCTAACCTATTTGGCAAAGCATCCAGGAAAAAGGGTGTGACAGGTACAGTACTGTTGCAAATGTTGGAGTCAAGGCTGGACAATACAGTATTCAGATTAGGTATTGCTCCTACCAGAAGATCGGCAAGGCAATTTATCCTTCACAAGCATATTACTGTTAATGGCCGTGTAGTCAATATTCCTTCATACTTAATGAAGAGTGGTGATCAAATCACGGTTAGAGAGAAGTCTCAATCATTAGAAGCAATAACACAAAGTTTAAGTTCACACTCAGCCAACAAGTATTCCTGGTTAGAGTGGGACGGAAGTTCAATGACTGGAAAATTCAATAATGTGCCTGAACGGGAAGAAATTCCTGAAAACATTCAGGAGCAATTGATAGTCGAACTTTATTCAAAATAATTCTTATCATTTTACAACAAAATAAATGACCGGTACTATGTCAATTTTAGCCTTTCAAATGCCTGAAAAGGTGGTCATGGAAAAGGCAGATGATTTCCATGGACTATTTACCTTCAAACCACTTGAGCCAGGTTACGGAGTTACTATTGGTAACGCCTTAAGGAGAATATTACTGTCCTCTTTGGAAGGTTATGCCATCACAGGTATAAAGATACCGGGAGTACTTCACGAGTTCTCCACAGTCGAAGGTATCGTTGAAGACGTATCTGAGATCGTCTTAAACCTTAAGATGGTCAGGTTCAAGAAAATCTCTGATGTTGTTGACAACAAGATTAACATCACCATCAGTAAGAAGAAGGAGTTTAAAGCCGGTGATCTGGCAAATTTCACTTCATCTTTTGAAATCCTGAATCCAGATCATGTGATATGCAATCTCGATGAAAACACCGAGCTTGAAATTGAATTGACTGTTGAAAAAGGACGAGGCTATGTTCCTGCAGAAGAAAATAAGCCAGCTGAGCAAATCTTCGGATATATTCCAATTGACGCCATTTTCACACCAATCAAGAATGTGAAATATAGCGTGGAGAATACAAGGGTTGAGCAGAAAACGGACTATGAACAATTGATCATAGATATCGAAACTGACGGCTCAATTCACCCTGAAGTAGCTCTTAAAGGAGCAGCAAACATTCTAATAAAGCACTTCATGCTATTCTCTGATCAGAGCATGGTATTGGAGACAGCGGAGCAAGCTGAACCGGATGCAGTTGACGAAGAGTTATTGCACATGAGGAAGTTGCTTAAGACAGCACTCAACGACTTAGATCTATCTGTTAGAGCGTACAACTGCCTGAAAGCTGCTGATGTAAGAACACTTGGAGATTTGGTTAGGTTAGAGATTTCTGACATGATGAAATTTAGAAACTTTGGCAAAAAGTCACTGGCTGAATTGGAGCAACTTGTAGCTGAGAAGAATCTTACGTTTGGGATGGATTTGTCAAAGTATAAGTTAGAAGAAGACTAAAATGAGACACGGAAAAAGATTTAATCATCTTGGCCGTCAGCCCGCACATAGGAAGGCAACACTTTCCAACATGGCATCCTCATTGATTTTACACAAGAGGATTAGCACCACTGTTGCAAAGGCCAAAGCCCTTAGGAAATATGTGGAGCCAATGATTACGAGGTCCAAGGATGATACAACTCATTCAAGAAGGATGGTATTTAAGTACCTTCAGAACAAGGAGTCTGTCAAGGAGTTATTTGGTGACATTGCAGATAAAGTAGCAAGTCGTCCAGGTGGCTATACTCGCATTATCAGAATTGGAAATCGATTAGGTGACAATGCTGAAATGTGCATTGTGGAGCTTGTTGACTACAATGAGCTTCTCCTTGAAGAGACTCAGACCAAAGCTAAGACACGAAGAGGTCGAAGAAAGAAATCTGAGGGATCCGAGGTTCAGGTTTCTGATGCTGTAATAGAAGAGGCAGTTGTTGAGGAAACCGTAGAGAAGGTTGAAGAGGAAACAACTCCTACAGATGAGGTAGTAGAAGCGGCTACCGAAGAAGCAACCGAACCAGCTGCAGTTGAAGAAGTTGTCGAGGAAAGTGAAGAACCGGTAGCAGAGGCAGTTGAAGAGACGCCCGCCGAACCTGAAGCGGAGGTTGCAGAACCAGAAGTTGAAGTTGTTGAGGCGGAAGTTGAAGTTGCTGAACCAGCAGATGAGGCGGTAGAGGAAGTTGAGGCTAAAGTGGAAGAAACCACAGAGGAATCAGGGGAGGATACAACTTCTGAGGAGAATGAGGGAGATGAGCCTGAAAAGGAAAAAGAATAAAGAAAACATCAAGATAAAAAAAGGGATCATTTAATGATCCCTTTTTTTATGATCAAACTGTTGCGAAACATCTATTTAGAATAACTCCATGGATGTTTCCGAATTCATTGTAGCACCATTCTTTAAAATCCTTAATCTCTTCTTTAATTAAATTTTTGAGGGCTTTCAACAATTCTTTTTCAAAAAGCTTCTTATCAAAACTGACTTTTGACAAGATGGTCTTAAAATATTCTAACATTGCTGACTGGTTTAAAGTGTACAATAAAGCAGTATCCTTTCACACTTTTGGATACATAAGAAAGCAATTGAATTTAGTAAATTTGAAAATCAATTGCAAGTGTTGTCGTTATAACTAACGCCATCAAAGTTTAAAAGTTGTTGATTCACGTATGCTTAAGATTAGATTCATATTAGCTTATTTAATGATTAATATGTGCTGTATTTCAGCAGCCATATCTCAGAACATTAAGATTGACCTGGGGCCTGACAATATCGGCATGAATCAGGCATTCACTATTACCGTAACTGTGGAAAATGGCAAACTTGAGAGTTATGATCAATTCCCGGAAATTCAAGGTTTCGTAAAACGGGGTACTTCTTCTTCGTCCTCAACGAATTTTGTAAATGGGAGAGTTTCTTCTACGCAAAGTATAACTCAGAATTACCTACCCACGCGAGAAGGGTCCTTTAGATTGCCTGCTTTTGTTATGACTGTAAATAATCAAAAAGTGAGGTCTCCAGGACAAAATGTAAAGGTTGGCCCTGCTGTACAGAGTAGACAACGCCAAGATCCATTTTTTTACGATCCATTTGAAGATCTATTTGGTAAACAACAGCAGCCTCAGGAGTATGTAGATATTAATGCAGATGCGTTTCTTTCTTTAAGTACCGATAAGAGCGATGTGTTCCTGGGCGAAGGGTTTACTTTAACCCTATCATTCTATGTTTCCGAGGACAATAGGGCTCAAATGCAGTTTTATGAATTGGGTAAACAGCTAACCGAAATAGTTAAGAAGGTAAAGCCTGCAAATTGCTGGGAAGAAAATTTCAATATCGATAATATCACACAGGAGCCTGTCATTTTGAATGGTAAGAGATATAGTCAATATAAAATATTCCAGGCAGCATATTTCCCACTGAATATGGAACCAATTAATTTCCCATCTGTTGATCTGGAATTAATAAAGTACAAAGTTGCCAAGCGCAGGACATTCTTTGGACAAAATAGAAAAGAAGACTTTGAAACATTCAGCTCAAAACCCAGGAAAGTTATTGTTCGGGATCTTCCTCCTCACCCACTCAAAGCCAGTGTTCCTGTTGGGCAATATAAATTAGATGATAAAATTAGTAGCCAGCAATTAAGAACAGGTCAAAGTTTCAATTACAACTTCATCGTTAAGGGTATTGGTAATATATCTGCTATTACCAACCCTACATTGATAGAAGACGAAGATTTTGATATTTACCCTCCTAATATTAGACAAAACATTAATCGCGGAAATAATAGAGTAACGGGTGTTAAAACATTCAACTACTTCGGGGTACCAAATGAGCCCGGAGAATACAATTTAGGAGAATATTTCCAGCTAACTTACTTTGATCCGGAACGTGAAGTTTATGATACTCTTCGACCAGATCTGACAATCCTAATTAATGGAGAAAGCAAAAAGAATGAAATGATCCAAGCTAATGACCTTGGTTCTTTCTACGACATAATACCTTTTGAAAAGAATGAGATTCGTGGATTGAACGAAGATCAGTATATTATGATCATTGCTAATATTTTCATTCTGTTAATGTTGATTCTCAGTGCATTTACCATTTTAAGAAAGCCCTCTTAGGTAATTGCCCTGACACTTCGAATAAAGTAGCTGAAACATAAGTATTTTAGGGATGTTATACTAGTTGGAATGGGAAACTCGTTTGGACAGATTTTTAGAATTACAACTTTTGGGGAATCTCATGGACCAGCCATTGGTGTGACCATTGACGGGTGTCCTGCGGGGCTTGAAATTGACGAGGCCAAGATTCAGGCTGATTTGGATCGCCGAAGACCTGGTCAATCTAAGATCACAACCCAGAGAAAAGAACCTGATACTTTCGAAATATTATCCGGAATCTTTGAAAGTAAAACAACTGGAACTCCAATTTGCCTGGTTATACGAAATAAGGACCAAAAGAGCAAAGATTACAGTCATATAGCGGACTCTTTCCGGCCTTCACATGCCGATTATACTTACCAGGAAAAGTATGGAATCAGGGACTATAGAGGCGGAGGTAGGAGTTCTGCCAGAGAGACTGCGACTAGAGTGGCTGCAGGTTCAATTGCTAAACAATTATTGCAAGAGAATGGCATAACCTTTCATGCCTTTGTTTCACAGGTTGGTGATCTGAAGTTGCTAAAACCCTATTTGGAGCTTGACCTTTCAAAAACAGATGACAATATTATTAGATGTCCGGATGAGGAAATGGCTGCTCAAATGATAGACCTTATTGACAAGACCAGAAAGGTGCGAGATACCATTGGTGGCGTAGTAACTGGAGTAATTAAGGGTGTACCGGTTGGACTTGGGGAACCAGTTTTCGATAAGCTTCATGCCGAACTTGGCAAAGCTATGCTTGGTATTAATGCTGTAAAGGGCTTTGAATATGGCAGCGGCTTTGAGGGAGTTAAATTGAATGGATCTGAACACAATGACGCATTTATAAATAACAAAGGAACTATCCGAACTAAAACCAATCATTCTGGAGGCGTTCAGGGAGGAATATCAAATGGAGAAGATATTTACTTCAACGTGGCCTTTAAACCTGTGGCAACTATTATGATAGATCAGGATAGCGTGGACAAGGATGGCAATGAAGTTAAAGTAACTGGGAAAGGGCGTCATGACCCATGCGTTGTTCCACGGGCTGTACCGATTGTAGAGGCTATGGCCGCGTTAGTCATAGCCGATTACTATTTAATCAGTAGAACCAATAAATTACAGACCTAACTTAAACCGATTTCTGATTTGTTCACGGGTCTATATTCCATGTGGATGATAGGGATTATCACATGAAAAAACTTGCGCTCCACACGCAGATTCTAATTGGAATGACCCTGGGCCTAATTGTTGGCCTCATCTCAATAGAATCTCAAGGCCTTTCCGGCTTTGTTATTGATTTCATCAAACCAATTGGTACCATATTTATTAGAGGACTGAAAATGATTGCGGTTCCTTTGGTATTGGCATCCTTAATCATTGGGGTTGCCAATATTGGAGATATCTCCAAATTATCTCGAATGGGAGGCAAGACATTGGGGATCTTTATTATTACTACGGTAATCTCAATTAGTATCGGTCTCACCTTAGTTGCAATTGTAAAGCCAGGTCATAAACTACCTGAAGATACCAGGAACGATCTCATGGCGCTGTATAATGCCAATGTTGAAACGCAGGTTTCAAGGGCCGGGGATTTCAGAACTAAAGGTCCGTTACAGCCACTTGTTGATATGGTGCCTGAAAATATTTTCAAGGCTGCAACAGATAACAGAAGTATGCTACAAGTAGTCTTCTTTGCGCTGATTGTGGGTATTGGTCTATTGCAAATACCTAAAGAAAAAGGAGCTACTGTATTGAGCTTCTTCAATGGTATCAATGATGTTGTTATCAAAATCGTCGAGTACATCATGATGATTGCTC
>JAJCYL010000562.1 GCA_029262955.1 Cytophagales bacterium
CAGAATCTCATCCTTCCAAAAGAGGTGATTGAGTTCAGGATCTTTGCCGTTTAATTGCTTATCACTCATCATACAGGCATTTGATCACCGTATAAAATTGCAAATTTCTCATCACTTTGTTCACCAAATTGACACACTTTATGAAGTGTATCAAAATACTCCATCACTCTTTCTCCTACCTCAGTAGTCAATTCAGGTCCTGCTTTTTCTGGTCCCGGCTCAACATCCACTAGGTATAGTTCCTTTGGCCAGATACCAAAATGCTCCCCAATCACCAATAAATTTTCCGGTGAAATCACACCGGTTACCGCATCGCCAATCCTGGCCTGAATCTCTTCGGGACTTGGTGTACGACCACCCCATTTGAAAATGGTGAGCTCCCCAATTTGACGTTCTTCCCTACTAATGGCGGTGAATAGAATAACACGATCGAAGGATTGCTCTAATGCCTGAAACCATTGAACAATGGCTATGGGACCCCAGTTGAACTCTTCAACAGTAACATGCTGAGCCCAGGGTAGGGCTTTGATCTTTTCAAAAAGAAATGGGGCGACAGAATGATTGGATAAATTGTGATATCCTATTGTCCCTATGAGTATTCTCTTATTCCACTCCACATGCACAGGTTGTTACTTCGCGGGTTACAACATGTTTCTCGTTTTTCGACATAATATGGGTGGTGCATGGCATACATGGGTCAAAACTCCGGATAGCCCTTAAAATGTCAATCCCTTTGTAGTCTTCAGGTTTTTCAAAATTTTCGAGTAGTGGTGTATTCATGACCGCTTCCTCATATGGTCCGGGTGTACCCCACGGTGTTCTCGGTGCTGCATTCAAAGTTGAAGGTGTAATGATTTGGTAGTTGCCAATCACGCCATTTTCAATGACTAGGTGATGGGTAAGGAAACCTCGCCCTGCACCCCAGGCTCCAAAACCGATATGAGTACCTGTCTTTGGAATTTCGTATTTCGTACTTACCTCGGTTTTACCTTCCCGAAGAAGCGATTGGGCAATCATCCAGTTTTCCATAGCGACAGCGGCAGAATAGGGAATGCAATATGCCCTAGCCCTGTTTCTCTCAAATGTGTTCCACTTCTCAGGAACATTCCATTCCATTTCTGCTTCAGGAAGCCTGTGAGCCGGAACCCGGATTTTCAAACTATGTCCTGTGGACTCCAAGAATTCACTTTTCGGTAGTTTTTGGGCTTTGGCTGTAATGTAAAGCCTGGCATAAGCACCTGCCTCCATGGGCATTCGATCCCAGGTAGGAGAGGTGTCCCAGCTGTATCGATCTTTCCAGCTCTGTTTGCCCGGCTTTGGTATGGTTTCTTTATTCCAGGGATGATGTGGACTTAATGGTGTACCCAATGGGTCATGTGTGAAGCGATGACCATCCCATTTTTCGTAATAAGAGTGTTCAACAAATTCTTCCATTCCTGCATTAATTTGTTGCAGGCTGGTGGTAACTACTTCTCCATCCACCACTATTCCTGGCGTTGCCCATCGGGCTTCACCCCATTTTTCACAATTTTCATAGGTGGCATCATAAACATCGGGCCTGTCCCAAACTCCAGTATCAGCCATCGTTGCCGGTCTTCGACCACTATCAGCATAAGCGGGATCTTGTTCTAAGAAGAAATCGAAAATGTCATCCCAGATGCCACAGACCTTCTGGCCATAATCGAAGAATTTAATTAAACGGGTGTAGACTTCATTAAGTGTGGTGATATCAACGGTGACAGATAAACCTCCTGGTACCACACTTTGAGGGTGCGGATACTTACCCCCAATGACTACATAAGCCTCACGGGCAACTCTGGTCATTTCTAACGCTTCTAAATACAGTCGTCCCTTCAGTGGGTTGAGGTCTTTCATTATATCCAGGATAGTTTTATAGCCATGGACATTTTCGAATTTTGTAGCAGTTGTTTCTGCTTTAGATATCAGCTCAGGGTTAGTTTCTTTAACCAGATCCTCCGAGTAATCAGGACCAGCAAGTAAAAACAAGTGTAGGGGGTGATCATAAAGGTACTCAATGGCAAGAAGGATATTTCTCAAAGCAATGCCCAGTGGTGGAGGCTTGATGCCAACTGCCATTTCTATTGCCTGTGCACTGGTAGTTGCATGTACACCGCCACATACGCCACAAGCCCGGCTGCTGATATAGGCAGCATCACGAGGATCCCTGCCTTTCAGGATTATCTCATAGCCTCGGAAAAGTGTAGCCATTGAATTAGTAGACAATACCTTTTTCTTTTCGAGATCAACCACACTGTGAAAGGCCAGTGCGCCAGCCACCCTGGTGACCGGATCATAATCGATGTTCTTGATGTACCCATTCTTCACCATCAGCTCTTTGAGCTTATCTTGTTCCTTGTCAAGCTCAACAACCTTGTATTCGTAAGGATTGGCTACACCTTCTTTCAGGAAAGCATTTCCTTGTTCATCAAATTCTATGGGTAAGTTCTTAAAGCACATATTGGTAAGTTAGTCTATACAAGTTTTAAAACTTTGGCGATTTGAACCAAATGACCATCAACGGAAGTCAAACCGCCATGCAGTTGATCCAATGCACCATTGATTGTTCCGAGATGTCCGGACAAAGGTTCAGAATCATCTGCTATTTTTTGCAATCCTCCAGCCAGCTGTTGCAGGTGGTTTCCAGCTCCTCTTAACGCCACAATAATCAGTAATAAATATATTACCAGTACTAGTACCACCAGAGCAACAACAATTAGGGTTATTAGTGTTAAAAGTTCGTGCATGTTATTTGTTTTTTGCCCTGTCGCTTAAAGCTCCTTTGAGCGTGTCTGCATTCGAATTGATTTCGCCGGCCACTTCCAATATTCTCGAGGCAACTGAAATGGTGTCATTTAAGTCTTTTATGTGATCGGTATTGCTGGCGATACCCAGTCCTGCTTGCTTCATTTCTAAAAAATAGCGTTCTATGCTACGGGCCGCAGCATATACCTGATGCAGGTATTTTATTATTAGTGGTAGCACTAATACTGCAACAACTAATAGAATGATCCAGAGTATGTATATAGCGCTCATGTCAGTTGTATTTCTTTTGTTTTAAAGCTGAATTGATTGAATTGGTTAAAGATTCATTCACTCCCTTCAATCCGCCAGCGGTTTGAGTCAATCCCTCATTAAGTTTTGTCACTTCCGGAGGTAAATGTCCAGTCTCGGTTTCAATAGCTCGTAAGCCCAACCTTAATTTGGCAAGGTAACTGTCACCGGCGCCGCCAATTTTCCTTAGAGTTCTATGGATTCGATCCAAATGCACAATTAGCACGATGACCAGTGCTAGTACGGCAAGAATGGTAATTATCATTAGAAGAATCAGCATAAGACTATTTTTTAGACAACAAACAATCCGGACAACCGGGACAACCTTCAATGTGCGTTTCAACTACCTTTGCTCCATTCAGAATTTTCACGGCGGTTCCCAGGATTTCTCCAGCCACACGATTGGTGGTGGATAAGAAGATGGGAATGTGAATTGTATTGTTAGCAACCAATTTACCCTGTGTCCAAATAGCTGACGCTCCACCCTCAATCTGCTTGGCGGTTTTACCAATTTGCCCCAGTAAAATAGCAACAACCACAATAACTACTACACCAACAAGGAGACTGCCGCCCCACACTATGATAATTGCCTGTTCAGAATATTCCATATCAGTTGTTATTATCTAAGTCATGTAGCGCATTTGATACCAGGGAAAGATGCGAATCAATGTTTTTGGCGTCTTCTAGGATTGAGGTTGCCGTTTCATTGGTTTGCTGTAACCCCCAGATGCTGGTTGTATTATCTTTTATTTGCTCAACCAATCCTAGCGCAGCAATGGCAAGGTTTAAAATTCTTTTAGCTGCCATGATAACCATAATTAGCAGTGCGGCCGCAGCTACTATTACAACAGCGCCAATTCCTAGCCACAGGTACCAGGATTGATATAATATTTCGTCATTCATTTTAACTACTTTTTACCTGATCATTATTTTTTAACCTCTTAATTCCTTTACCGGGTTTAGGAGAATTCCTGAACTGCAGCTTTTCATAGAAATAATGGGTCATCTTTTCTCTTAAATTTGGCTGTTTCACATGTCCCCAACCGGATGGAACATGACCATTCTCTTTCCATCTTTGTGTCTTATTTTGATAAGACTGGGTCATGCGTCTTAAATTTCTCACCAGAAGACCAGTTGTCCTGGAAATATTAGAGGATACATTAGTTCCCGGTGGTGCCTGGTAAAATGGTGCAAACGAATCGGGGAACCCAGGCATGGTACACCCTATGCAAGGTGCTCCTACATTCATGCAACCTCCCATACCTCCGAGGGCGCCTCGCTTATTAATATTGCACTGAACAACAGGGCCCCAACATCCAACTTCAACAAGGCATTCCTTGTCACCATGTTTTTCTGCAAAAGTTCCCTCTTCATAATATCCTGCTCTGGTACAGCCTCTGTGTACAGTCTCATCAAAAAGCCAGGCGGGTCGTCCCAATTCATCAAATTCAGGTAAAGGCCCAATGCCATGGAGATAGAGTAAAACAGCAACAACCGTTTCGGTGATATTGTCGCCTTGAGGAGCACAACCAGGGATATTAACAACGGGTAACCCTAAGGCACTCCGATAGTCTTCCCCAAGCAGATCCATTACACTGGCAGCATTGGTGGGGTTACCCGCAGCAGCTGGCACACCGCCCCACGTGGCGCAAGTGCCTACCGCGATTACTGCCGCAGCGTGATCAGCCATTCTGGTTACCCAACTTGAGGATGGGATAGGTTGTGGGTCGCCATTTTCATCTTCATCAGCCCCAAGGCCTGACCAATATCCACCGGTCTCGGCAGCAAGGTCTTCATCCATTATAGAACCTTCACAAATTACAACAAAGGGTGCGCCCAATTCACCTTTCGCGGCCAAACGGAAAGGCTTGATGAATGCTTCGCCTGCATTTACTGCTAATACAGGGTGGTGCAAAACCACTTTAGGCACTCCAGGTAATGTGCCACTTACCAAATCTTCAACTGAGGGGCTGCTGGCTCCAACTGCAGCAATTGAGCAGCCATCACAACTTCCACCGGCTATCCAGAAAGCATGTACTTCCTGGATGGCATTTGGCATTAAAGAACCATTTGTGGCAGCCATTTTTTTAGGTTAAAAGTGAGTCAATTTCTAAAAAAGTCATCCTGGGAGACTTGAATGATTTTAATTTACCAACTAAATGTTCTTTTACGGAGGAGTCATGTGATATTAATTAGAAAATTTTTTCTAAAACATCACTAACAGATTCTGGGTAGCTGTTCACCTATTAGCATATTAATTACTCGTTTTCCTCCGATACCACTAAATAACACGGCCTGGCCTGGGTGATCTTCAACAATTTCACCAATTATTGCCGCATGTGTGCCATATTCATGTTGACGTAATATATTGACCGCTTCATTTGCGATGTCAGGGTCGACAATTGTCAGAAATATACCCTCGTTCGCCACGTAAAGTGGATCAAGACCCAACAATTCGCATGCGCTTTCAACCTGTTGATCAGTTGGGAGATTATCTTGATGAATATTGATACCCCAGGACGCTGATTTAGACATCTCTGTAAGAGAAGTACCAATGCCTCCCCGAGTTGGATCTCTGAGAAACTTAACTTTTTGACCAAATTGCTCAATTAGCCCCTCTACCATTTTATGTAAGCATCTCGTATCACTTTCAATGGTGGTTTCAAATTCAAGGCCCTTCCTAACAGACATGATGGCTACACCATGGGTGGCAACCTGACCACTAACAATTATTTTGTCTCCGACTTTGATATTGTTTTGATCAATTGATGCCCCAGGGAGAAGCTCTCCTACTCCGGTAGTATTAATGAATACCTTATCGCCTTTGCCCTTGTCAACCACCTTTGTATCACCGGTAATAATTTGAACACCTGATTCCTCAGCCGCCCACTTAATACCTACCAGAACATCCCAGAATTCCTTCATGGTTAAGCCTTCTTCCAGAATAAAACCGAGAGTTAGATACTTGGGGCGGGCTCCGCACATCGCAAGATCATTCACTGTCCCAAAAACTGATAATTCTCCGATATTCCCTCCGGGAAAAAAGATTGGTGATACCACGAAACTATCGGTGGTAATGGCTAATTCACCAGAAGTGTTGATGATGGCTCCATCATGTTGCTTATCAAGAAATGGATTACTAAAAAGTTTAAATACTCCTGAATTGAGCAGTTTATTGGTAAGGAGTCCGCCACTTCCATGACCAAGGGTAATGTATTCAAAGTCAAGTTGTGGCATCGGGCATTGTAGCCCCATCTTGATCTTTGTGTCAGTGCTCATTATTAGTCTTGTGGTAATGGGGCTTCCTGGATGTTTGAAAAATTGTAATAAGCGGCACATGCTCCCTCGGAGGAGACCATTGGAGCACCCAATGGCATTTCCGGAGTGCATTCCTTACCGAATGCCGGACATTGGTGGGGTTTCTTAATCCCCTTTAGAATCTCACCGGCAATGCAAATTTCCGATTCGATGGCTTTAGGTAAATCAATTTGGAATTTGAGATTGGCATCGTACATTTTATAGTCAGTCCTCAATTCATAACCACTATCTGGAATTGTACCAATTCCTCTCCATTCCCGGTCGTGAATATCAAATGTCTTCTCAATGACTGACATAGCGTTTTTATTGCCTTCTGAACGAACAATTCGTGTGTATTGATTCTCTAATTTTGCTTCTCCTTTTTCCAATTGCTTCACGGTCAGTAATATACCGTGTAACAGATCGACAGGTTCGAATCCAGTTACTACAATGGGGATTTTGTATTTCTCCACAATAGGAAAGTATTCATTGATTCCCATAATTGTACAAACATGACCAGCAGCCAGGAAGCTATCTATTCTACAATCAGGATCGTCCATTACGGCCTTCATTGCTGGCGGTACCAATACATGTGAGGTTAATATGGAATAATTAGGTAGATCTAATTCTGCCGCCCTCAAAACTGATAAGGCGTTAGCAGGAGCGGTTGTTTCAAATCCAACAGCAAAGAAGACCACCTCTTTGTCGGGATTTTTTTGAGCTAAGGACACGGCTTCAAGGGGTGAATAGAGAATTCGAATATCGGCGCCTTCTGCTTTTGCCTGCAAAAGGCTTTTGTTAGAACCGGGCACCCTTAGCATATCCCCGAATGAACACAAGATCACTCCTTTATCCTCGGCAAGAAATATCGCTTTATCAATTAAGTTAAGTGGAGTAACACACACCGGACATCCCGGCCCATGAATCATATTAATGTTGTCTGGCAGGAGTTGTATCAGGCCATGCTTAACCAGACTATGAGTTTGTCCACCACAGACCTCCATAATCGACCAGGGACGAGTCACCGTTTTATTGATTTCTTCCAGGTACTTCTCAACCAATTCGGGATCCCTATATTCTGATAGATGCTTCACTTGTAAATAATTAATTTAAGCACTTTATAAATATATGGTTTTCATGGGGTTATTCAATTTCATTTAAGTAAAGCGATAATTGACCCAGGGCAATATTTTCATCATTTGAGCTCAATTCTTTATGAAAATATAGCTGGAACTTTTCATCCAATTGGTGAATAATCATGTCAACAAGCAGGGCATTTTGAAAAACTCCACCACTAAAGGCAATCTTTGTAACGGATGCTCTTTCAGCCATAAGATCTATCATCTTAACCATAGTGAAATGAAACTTGAAAGCAATCTCTGAGGAGGACAGGTGTGAGGGGCCATATAGATCTTCCACGATTCCTTTCAAAATCAATTCGGACCGGCATTGACCTTCATTGTTTATTTCTATGTCATATTGATCTTGGTACTCTATCCCTTCTTTTTCGGCAAATTGACTTGCAGATTCTTCCAAAAGCATTGCAGCTTGTCCCTCGAAAGTGCTGTGATCACAGATATTGATAAGTGATGATACACCATCGAACAATCGACCGACACTCGATGTCTGCAATGTATTGCTCTTCAATAACTGGTGGTAATTCTTCCACTCGACTTCGGTGAATTTTTCTCTTAACAATTCACTGGATCCCGGCGATTCTCTGGTCAGGCTCAGTGCGGAGAGCCTAGGTTCTGAAGGCATCTTATTACCTGCCAGGTGACTAAAATAGTTGAGGTGGCCAATTCGTTTAATTGCATTTTCATTTTTAATGAAAAATTCTCCACCCCAGATATTGCCGTCTTCTCCAAAACCAGTGCCATCCCAACAAACTCCAAGTACTTTTTGGTCTTTCAAAAGGTCATGTTCCGCTAAAACTGCAGCAAAGTGAGCCTTGTGGTGTTGGAATAAGTGGACAGCGATTCCAGATTTCTCCGTGTACTCTTGTCCTAATCTGGTTGACTGATAACCGGGATGAGAATCAGCAAGAATAATCTCCGGAGGCCTTTTAAAGAGTTGGATATAATGTTCAAAAACAGCTTTGAATCGTTGTTGTGTTTCGAAATGGCTCAAATCACCCAGGTATTGACTTATATAAAGTCGGTTTTGATTGAGGTAAGCAAAGCTACTCTTGAGATCAGCGCCCATCGCTAAAACGGTTTTATTATCTTTTTGACAAACATCTACTGATTTAGTCCATGATGGAGCCATTCCTCTTGAACGTCTGAGGACTATTCGTTGATTGGCAAATGGAGAAAACTGAATTACGCTATCATCTTGAGGAACTACAATATCTCGGTTATAGGATAATATGCCATCCACAAGATTACCCAACTGCTCAATGGCTTCTTGATCATCATAAATAATTGGGGCGTTAGTGATATTGCCACTGGTAGCGACAATTGGCATGGAATACTTGTCTAATAATAGTCTCAGAAGGGGAGTATAGGGAATCATGACACCCACCTTTGATAGTCCCGGAGCCGAAAGTGTATAATTAGACTCTTTTTTGTCCTTCGGGGTCAATAAAACTATGGGTGCTATTTCGCTACAGAGATCTTGCTCTTCCTTTGTATTCACAATGAAATTCTCCTTCACAAAATCAATATCAGGACACATTATGGCAAAAGGTTTTTCGGGCCTTTGTTTGATCTCTCTTAATCGGTTAATTGCGTCTTGCTCTAAAGCACTACAGGTCAATAAATAACCTGACAATCCTTTCAGGGCAATTACATTTCCGTCTTGCCACATAGAAACGACCTCGTTAAAAAGGTCAACCTCCTCACTCAATTCACAGCCGTTTTTAGCCTTGAGGAGTTTCAATGATATTTTGCACCGGGGGCAACTGTTGGTTTGTGAGTGAAACCTTTGATCCTCTGGATTTTGGTACTCTTGCAAACATGTTGGGCACATTTCAAAATCTACCATGGTGGTATTGTGCCTGTCATACGGAATTTCATTAGTGATTGAATAGCGAGGGCCACAATAAGTGCAGGTTGTAAAAGCATAGCCCAACCTCCTATTAGAAGGTTCTTCAATCTCATTGGCACATCGCTTACAAATGGCAAAGTCCGGGGCAAGGTCCAAACTAGGTAAATCCAATAATTGGCTTTGAGCAATATGGAAGCCTTCAAGATTATGGGGTTCTATCGGGTGGTAAGTTATTTGTTGAATTCGGGCAATGGATGGGGCTTCATTTTTTATTTTCAACAGAAGTTCCTTGACTAAAACCTCCTCAGATTCGACGATTATCTCGACCCCTCTGGCATTATTTCGTACCAACCCTTTCAGATCTAACTTTATTACAAGCTGATAGACAAAAGGCCTGAAGCCAACACCCTGTACTCTTCCTTCAATTTGAATGCGCCAGTTATTCACGTCAAAGCAGATTTGAACTAGTGTCAAGATAGGGCAAATCGAAATAGCAGTGCCAAAGTTCTTATCTTTAAAACAATGAGTGGTACAGATACCAGGAATAGGATCATTGAAACGTCAATTTCATTATTTAATCAATCTGGATTGCAAAATGTACGCTTGCAGCAAATCGCAGATGGCGCCCGAATCAGTGTTGGTAATCTTGCCTACCATTTTCACGACAAAGAGCAAATTGTTAAGAAAATAGAAACGACGATTTCTGAAGAGTGGTCTAAATTGATCCATGATTGGCACAAGATGCTGGGCTTTATGGACTTCGATAATCACCTCTCCCGGATCTATTATCTACTTGACAAATACTCTTTCTATTTTCTCGATATTTTGGAAATTAAAAGACTTTACCCTGATGTTCATGAGAGCCAACAATATCACATCCATTCTTTCATTGATGAGCTTGGAAAATGGTTAGAAAGAGGTGTTGAAAAGGGGTTGTTGATCAAAGCAAATCATCTCGGTCAATACCAAAAAATCGCAGAAATGATCTGGTTTATTTGCTCATTTTGGATGTCAAAGAAGAAAATTCTTGATCAGGAGGAATTTCATGAAGGAGCCTTTAAAGAAATGATTTGGTTACAATTAAAGCCTTTTTTAAGTAAACAAGGGAAGTCCGAATTCGAGATTGTAATTTACCCTGGGTTGGTATCATGACCACTTACAGGTAACTTTATTTCAACTATCACAATAATTATGTGTCTCGCAGTACCAGGAAAAATTGTTAGTGTTGATCACATGGAAGAGAATACCATGCGAATGGGTAAGGTGGATTTTGGTGGTATTAAGAAAACGATTAATCTGGACCTTGTTCCTGAAGCAAATACTGGAGACTATGTTTTAGTGCATGTAGGTGTGGCAATTAGTACAGTAGATGAGGAAGAGGCGCAAAGAACCTTGAATTTTTTAGAGGGGATGGGAGAACTGGATGAATTGAAGATTAACCAATTCCTCGATAAACCAACTGAATAAATGAAAATAGCCATAGCAGGTAAAGGTGGGGTTGGCAAGACCACCATCAGCGGGACTTTATGCAGAATTTTGGCCCAAAATGGTAAGAAAGTTTTGGCTATAGACGGGGACCCCAATCCGAACCTTTCAAGAGTGCTTGGCATTGATCCCAATCTTCCTGCACCGCTCGCCTTAAGTACTGACATATTAGAGAGAGTAGAAGATGAGGATGGCACACGGAGAATTGAAGTGAAGCTAGGTACAGATGAATTACTGGAAACTTACGGCCAACAGGCTCCTGATAAAATCACTTTACTGAATGTAGGCAAGCCCGAAGTTGCGGGATCGGGTTGTATGTGTGGTTCTCATACTTGTGTTAGAGAGGTGATTCACTCGGCATTATCTGAGGAAACAGATCAAATAGTGATCCTTGATATGGAAGCTTCGATGGAGCACATGAAACGAGGTACGGCCAAGTATGTGGACATGATGTTGACAATCGTTGAACCTTACTATCGTTCACTAGAAGCTGGCGGTCGCTTTGCGGCAATGGCCAAAGAATTGGGCATTGAAAAAGTATATGCAGTAGCCAATAAGGTCAGAAATAAACAAGAAGAAGCAGCTATTGAACAATTCTGCGAGAAGAATAACCTTCCCATTTTAATTAAGCTACCCTTTGACGAAAGTGTTGGTGAGGCTGATCTAATGGGAAAGTCTTTAATGGATCACAATGAGGGCAGTGAATTGGTGCAATCGTTACGTGATTTGACCGCCAAAATCAGCTTGAACTAGGAATTACTTGGAATCCTTTGCAAGACGTTCTGGTGATACAAGGTAAGACCAGTTGTTTGTTAATGAGGGTAGTCAGAATGTCATGATAATCTAATGAGGATCTATAAGAGTTAATAAAACGGGCCGTTTGATTTAACTCCTCCAAAACGAACCACTCGTCAAATAATCAAAATTATTTGAGTTAAATAAACTGGTTAACAAAATCAAAGTTCATTTTACTCGGCTTGGATGAGTTTTGTTAACTCAGATGATTGATAATTCCGTTTAAAATGGGAGAGCGGAGACCTGTTGATTTTGTACAAACTTCAGCTTAAAAAATCAAGAATGAGATAGCCGCGTGCTAAACGAATTGGTTCGTTTTGTGAGACTATCTTGATCCGCACCTGAACATTGAGCATAATGAATACTTCGCCTAGATGGGGTTCACAGCAGGTGAGACTTACGCTGAAGTCAAGACAGCATCTTTGACGAAAACATTCCTCCAGACTCCACACACCTTATTCATTTTTCTGTTCAAGAGTTTAATCCTGACCTCAAGTTCTTCAAGGCGTTGAAACCTGAACAATTCAAGGTCCAACAACACGTCACTTCTAATGGCATCTAACGAATGAGCTATTCTGATCTTTTCACCTGCTACTTTTTCCCAGGGATGTTTAAGGATATCCTCTCCATTTTGATCGTGCTTAATCTCATCGACCTCCATTTTGACTCCATAAAACACACGTGGTGTTAGTTCGGAGAGGTAATCATCAATCAAAAGCAATAGACTGTAAATGACCACATCTTCACCTTGTTTATCAGTAGAAGATGAATTCAACAGCTCTGATCTCAGGGAATTCTGAAAAACCCAGTCTTTCACAAATTGAAAGCTGAGCACCCTTGTTCTTGAAATTGGATCCTTAGCGGATCTAATTTGTATCTGTGCCTCTTTGTAAAGCTGAATGTACGATTTATGTAGATGAGACAGTTCTTTTATCAACTGTTCGGCAACACTTTGAACTGCCTTATTTTTCAATTCAACTGTGCGAAGTTCAAGGCAGTGATGAATTATTTTTTTGGTGATCGCAAGTGACATATGTCAGTCCAAGTAACCAACATAAGGCCAAACTACCATCACTTTTTTCTGCACTGTGGAAAACTTGTGAGTAAAATAGTCCAATTATGAAGAACTTAATCTTGAGGTAAATTTTTAGTAAAATTCAGTTAACTATTTCTTAACATATCATAGAGCTCCTGGCAGAGTCAACTTCGATTCTTGAGGATGAGATCTTCAGTATTTTCATAACCGAGCACACAAGTCATATCACTATTGAGTTGAATTTTACTTAGTAACTCCACCAATTCTTCCAAATCGGTTTTGTGAGACTATTTCTTCCTTGCCTTTACACCAATTAATGCTATTGACAAGATAATCATAAAGAGAGCTAATGCATAGGATGGATTATTTCTTAAAAACCCATCAATATAAATGTCTGCGAGCAACAAACCCACCAAGATTGAATGACAATGAGAGTGTATCGCTTATACATGTCGTTTTGTAGAACTGCCGGATTTGAAGAAATGATTAGGGGAGTAAAATAGAACACCCTTTATTACTTCTACCAGTTTAGAAGGATTGTACAAACTGAACCTGCTCTGTATCCTTATTTTATTTTTAGTTCCCGTCTTCAAATGCGAGTTCTTGTAAAGCATTCAGCCGTTAATTGGCAAATACGGCATGCGTAGTTAATCCATGTTTACAATGACAAGAAGTTCATCGAGGCTATGAATGCTATGTGTGGGATTTTGCTCCATTACTTTTTTCAAATTGGGATTGTCCAATAAAATTGCTACAACGATGCCACAACCGGCGTTGTGGCCTTCTTCAATATCTGATGGAGCATCACCAACCTTCATAACAAGTTGTGAGTCTGTAATATTAAAATTAGCCATGGCCTTTTGGATCATATAGGGGTAAGGTCTTCCTTCCTCAACCTCATCACTGGTAACTGAGAAGTCTATTAATTTCCCCCATCCCATTCGGTTTATCAGTAGGTCAGCTGTTCTCCTGTGATAACCCGTATCGAGGACTACTTTGATATTTTTATCATGCAGCATTTGGAACACTCTGGAGGCACCTTCCATTTCTTTTATATGAGGGTTTGATCGGTATTCTTGTTCCACAATTTGAAGAAAATCATTGTGTATGGTATCAACTGTATTAGGATCTGATTGATCTGACAATGTCGAAACTAAGTGAGCAATACCTTTTTTCTTATTCCAACCGGCAATCTCCGACGTCACACCTTCAAGGTCAATTTTAATGCCTGCGTTATTGAGCGCCTTGCAAACCGACTTATAAACAATTTTTCCTTCATCAACCGTAGTTCCGGCCATGTCGAAGACTACCATCTTAATCTTTGTCATTTTTTTTATTTAAGATGTTTTCTACGTTGTTTTTGGCAAATCCCGGCCCGGTGGACATTCCCTTTCCAGCTATTCCAACTGCAACGAATACATTTTCATCAACCTGTTCCGAAAGTACCTGCTTTTCAGGGTGACTCATATAGTAACCTAACCAAGACCGCTCCGTTGTAAAATCGATGTCAATCATTTCACGAGCATATTTTAAAATTGCATTGTTGATTTCTTGATGTTGATGATAGTCTATAGTTTCTGAACCGTCAATTTCAAAATACTCATGAGAATCCCCAATGATCACCCCACCATCGTCTGCCTGCTTAAACAATAAGTGGATTCCATATCTCTGATAGATGCTGTCAGCAATTTGTTTTTTGAAAGTATTATAAGAGGGACAGATATGGAAGGCTGGATATCTTGTGATTGACAAGCCTGAAAGTATATTGTGTTTAAGACGCTTGGTTTGGGTTACCGTTTTCATCATGTGAAGTTTACACAAGCGAAGTCCACTCTTTTTGTAGAATTCAGGATAAATAAGTTTGTATTCCACGCCACTACAAATAATGACTTTTTGGGCTGTATACTGGTTTCCGTCAGCATCCACGACTTTGATTCCAAACGATTCAGAGAAGATAGATACTATCGTTTTATTGGGAATATATCGGAACAACCTTTTGGACGAGAATTCCTTAAGGAGAATATGGATGAACCTTCTGGGATCAATACTCATGTCGTCCTTCAACATAATCCCGCCGGTTAAATAGTCCTCGTTGACGTAGTTATATTTCCCTAAGATTTCTTCTACAGTCATATAGGTGGCTCTTTCTGGTCTGAGTTCCGCAAACTCTTGGAGAATCTTGTTTTCCCATTGTGTATTGACCAAGTACAGCGAACCTGATTTCCTTAGAGTTATATCGAAATCAAATTTTTCATCCAATCCTCTATAAATCTGGTTGGTGGATTTAGCGTATTCATCCCATTCACCAGGGCTGGCGATTGTCCCGGTTGCAACCATTCCGAAATTTTGGACGGTTGAATCATTGGGTATAGAATTTCTTTCTATCAGTGTAACTTTACAGCCACTAAGTGCCGCGAAATAGGCATGAAAAGTACCAACAATACCAGCTCCAATTACAATGATTTCCAATCTTATTGCGATTTAATATATTTACAATGAATCAAATTTATTTTACAAATATTCAAACTTGTGATTTACGGTCAAAGTCAATTTGGCTGTAGTTAGTAAATTTCACCATTCATTCATGTAGCATTAATATAGAAGTAAAGCAACCATGAAAACGGACGTCCTGAGTGCGGTTGGCAAAAAACTGAAAGAGATAAGAAAGCAGAAAAGTTTGAACTTAACTGAGGTTGCCACAAAAAGCGGTATTACAGCCGGCCTGCTGTCTCGGATCGAAAATTTCAGAACTATTCCTTCTTTACCAGTGCTATATAAAATATCCGTGGCATTAAATGAGCCATTGCATGAAATCGTCAAACCAGTAAGTGATGATGCTGATGAATTATATAATCTTGTTTTAAAAGGAGAAGGAGAATTGGAATCACGATTGATTCACCTGGTTTAGTATATGTCAATTTGCTTTCCTCTATAATTAATAACAATGCTGTGCGAGTAAGCATTGTAACGGTGGAACCAAAATCATTCAGGCCACCTCTTACAAATGATAGCTTTGAACTGGTGCATGTCCTTAAAAATCAACTCGAATATGGCATCAATGAAGAGATTGTTTCATTGAAGGAGGGAGATACTTTAACATTTGACGGAAAAATTCCTCATTCACTGCGGAATAAGACATCAAAAGAAACTGTTCTATTCAAAGTTTATTTTATGAACTCAGGTGAACTATAACCTGCACGATGGTTGTGTTGACTTTTCTTAAACTGGAACAAGGCCATAATAGATATAGTGATACCAATAGCGGCCACCCAGTAACCCATCAGAATAATAAAGTCGAACCATTTCAAATCAGGTGTGAGTAGATTTTTCGCAAGTAAGACACCAACACTTCCCAGATAGCCGAAAGCATCGGCTATGTACATAAAAAAGCCAATATTACTTCCTGATAAGTTGAAAGCTGGAATTAGCCTTTCGAAAACAAAACAATTGAAAGGTATGTAAGATATGTAAGTACCGGTACCAATCGCTACGACCCAAATTAACCCTGAAATCTGGTTGATTTGAAATAGATATGTGCTCATTGCAACCACTAGATATCCGAATATTACCATCAATTGAATTACTAAGAGAGCTTTCATATTAGTTCTAATTAAGAAAATAGAACCCATTATTAGCAATACAATTAAGGTCATAGGAATTGTTGTACTTAGATAGACACTGGTCGTTTTAGCATAGCCAAGAGCTAAAAAAATGTCAGAAGAGTAATTGCTTCTAAGATCTCGAAATATGGTTAGTAACAAATAGTTGAAAACAAGCAAAATAATGAGGCGAGACACAACTCCAAATCCTTTAGATCGATCCTCAGCAGACATTGGTACACGTTTAAGTCTAGTTGCCTCATCTTCTGCTGTGGGGGGAGGCGTCTGGTCCAGCATCTTTACAGCAATGATCAGCGGGATACTAAATATAAGACCTACTAAATAGGGTGCATGGTATTCAGAGATTGAAAAATCAATGATCAACCATTGGGCAACTGACTTTGCTATGTTCGAAGCAATTATGAAACTTGTAGCTAGGATAGCCCCTAAAATTTCTGTTGTCGATCTTCCTTCCAAATAACTGAAGACGATACCCCAAATCATTCCAAGTGGCAAACCATTAAGCAAAAGGAAACCAATATTGTAAGGTGGGGGGATAAAGGCAAAACCAATTAGTGCCAGCTCGGCAAATGCAATCAGTAATAGAATAGAATAGGCTCTGCTTCCGTGACTCAATTCCGATATTATTTTAATGCCAATGAATTTGGATATCATATAGCCAATGGCCTGAGCGATAATCAACCAGCTCTTATACTCGACTCCCAAGTAGCTCAGATCATCAAAAACACCTACTGAAAATGCCTTCCGAAAGGCATACATGCATGAATAAACACTAAATGCCGAGAGGCTGGTCAAGACAATGAAGCGCAGGCTTTTCGAAGAGTTATCCATGTCAAAATAGTTTCGTATTTGTAAAACTATTCTACTGTGGATACCAATGTTAACCCTATGTTTAATTTAATAAATACTTAATAGATACACTTACAATTATAGCTACGTAATAAACTGAAAATCAAATAGATAAATTAAAATTACTACTGATTTTAACAACATGTAATTGTTTAAAAATTATTACGATTCAGTTAATAAAGCTTTTGCATATATGTAAAATATAGCGGCTTCGATTTATTTGGACCAAGATCAAATTTTAGGTCATTCTTGAATGCCATTTAACAAATTAAAATCAAACAATTAGTCATGAAACACTATTTACACTTTAGAGATCTTCACCTAAAAGTGAAGATGATGTGTTGCACGCTTGTACTAGTCTTACTATCCATTACGGGATCGGTTTTTGGACAAGCAACAGTATC
>JAJCYL010000563.1 GCA_029262955.1 Cytophagales bacterium
GCGGAAATGGTCCCAACAGCAACATCTTCCAAAACATGGATAACATCTATATGCGCTCCGCTTTTCTCAGCAATCTCTTTGGATAGTTGAATAGCATTAAAAGATTTGACAGAAAAATCAGTAGGTACCAGTATCTTTTTCATTTAGTATGAATTTCTATTAATGGATATAATTAGCGCCAATAGAGCGAAACAGGGCAGCAGACATGGAGCGCACTCAATCGTTTTGTGATTGGTTTGATTGCTTTTCAATAATCAGGATGGGACCCCCTGTTTTACCGGTTTTGAGCCAGGTATCAACAGAGAGCCCTTCCTTTTGTTGCCGTATATTTAGACAGAACTTTATGAAAAAGTCACATTTGGGATATGTAACAACTCAAGTAACTATGATTTGATTTTGACATTTCCGCAAGCACCTTATCAGCGGGACACTACTTGCCCGTCGGTGGTCCGTCTACAATTAAAGAAAATCCATTAATCTTCGTAATTTCATTGGTTATACCCCCAACTTATATTTTTTTGCCCTTCCTTAAAAGTATATGTTACCACGTATTCAATTTGCCAAACAGCAATAGTCTATATGATCCAAAAAATCAACTTTGATAATTACGATACTACCGGATTCTACGACGAAATGATTGACAATGATCATTTGATCAGACCCCACTATACTGTTTTCAAAGAAAGGCTTCAAAAGATGGGCTGGAAGAAGCTCAATTACTTACAGCATTCGGCGGACAGGGCACAATTGTCATTGGGAATGACTTTCAACGTCTATAGTGATAACCAGGGCGTGGAGCGTATCCTACATCTTGATTTGATCCCGAGGATCATTGAAGGAAGAGATTGGCTACAACTGGAAAATGGTCTGAAACAGCGGATTAGGGCACTCAACTTATTTATAAGTGACCTTTACAATGAACAAAGAATATTAAAAGACAAAATCATCCCTAAAGAACTCATTTTCTCAGGCGCCTATATGAAAGAGTGTGAGGGTTTAAGACCTCCTGAGAACGTATGGACTCACATTAGCGGAAGTGATATCATCAGGGATGAGGATGGTAAGTTTTACGTTTTGGAAGACAATTTGAGATGTCCCTCGGGTGTATCGTATATGCTTGAAAATCGCGAAATTCTTAAGAGAACGTTCCCGGAAGTCTTTGAAAAATTACGTGTAAGGCCAGTCCAGGATTATTCCCACCATTTGCGTGATATGCTGGAATCTCTTACCCAGGCAAGTCCAGCAAATATCGCAATACTGACCCCGGGCATCTATAATTCTGCCTATTTCGAGCATGCCTATCTTGCGCACCAAATGGGAGCAGAATTGGTTGAAGGCCGGGATCTGATTGTAAAAGAAGATAGGGTATATATGAAAACTACAAAGGGGTTGCAAAGAGTGAATGTTATCTATCGTCGGGTGGATGACGAATTTCTTGATCCGCGGGTTTTTAGAAAAGACTCTTTACTGGGTACTCCGGGACTGTTTAACGCTTACAAGAAAGGTAATGTTGTACTTGTAAATGCACCCGGTACAGGTGTGGCTGATGATAAGGCGGTCTATGCTTATATCCACAAAATAGTAAAATACTATCTGGATGAAGATGTTCTGTTACCTAATGTGCCTACTTACCTCTGCAGTGAAGAGTCCGAACGGAAATATGTTCTTGAAAACATTGAGAAACTTGTGATTAAGCAGACTGATGCATCCGGTGGGTATGGCATGCTGATAGGTCCAAAATCGACCAAGAAGGAGCAGCAGGAGTTTAAGGTGAAAATCAAAAGTAATCCGAGAAATTACATTGCCCAGCCGGTTGTCAATTTATCCAGAGTGCCCACTCTGGCCAATGGTTCCATTGAGGGCAGGCATGTTGATCTTAGGCCCTACATTCTGTTTGGAAAGGAAATAAAGATTATACCGGGCGCATTGACTCGTGTTGCACTTAATAAAGGTTCCCTGGTGGTCAACAGTTCTCAGGGGGGTGGCAGCAAGGATACCTGGATAATAGACAATTAAAAGAAGAGATATGCTAAGCAGGGTAGCCGATGCCATTTACTGGATGAACAGGTACGTAGAACGAGCTGAGAACTATGCCCGATTTATGGAAGTGAATTTTAACCTCTCGTTGGAATTGCCTCCTGATGTTTCCGAGCAATGGAAGCCATTGGTTGTCACCACCGGCGATTGGCAACTCTACAAATCAATGCACATTGATGTGGAGAAAAACAAGGTCATTCATTTCCTTGGTTTTGATCCCAATAACCCGAACTCCATTCATAATAGCCTGGTCAATGCGAGAGAAAATGCAAGAGCTGTAAGGCCTGAAATAACCAGAGAAGTTTGGGAACAGATTAATTTCCTCTATTACTTTGTTAAGGATGGGTTAAGCAAAAAACAGTGGACAAAAAAAGACCCCAGAGGCTTTTTTCTTGATATTAAAAAGGGCTGTCAGTTGCTATATGGAATCCTTGACTCGACCATTTCCAGGACGGAAGGATGGCACTTCGGAAAAATAGGTCAATTGGTTGAACGTTCAGATAAGACTTCCCGGGTATTAGATGTCAAGTATCACATGCTTCTTCCTTCAGTTGATGCTGTTGGATCTCCAGTGGATTTGGTGCAATGGGCTTCACTACTAAAGTCAGTGAGCGCCTATGATATGTATCGAAAAAAGTGGGGCAAGTTAGTGCCAATTCACATCGCGGAATTTTTGATTTTTGACATGGGGTTTCCAAGATCCATCCTCAACTGTTTAAGCCATGCGGAACAATCCATACATGCCATTACCGGAAAAGAAGAAAGCTACACCAATAAGGCAGAGAAACACATGGGCCGTCTAAAATCTAACTTAGAATTTGCGGACATCGAAGATATTTTCAATCATGGACTTCATGAGTATCTGGATAACTTTCAAAAGGAACTAAATGGAGTATCAGAGACAATCTTCGAGAGCTTCTTTTCATTAGATAATTTTCAGGATCAAACACAGACAAATACGCAATGACATACTGCTTGGGCATTAAATTAAAAACCGGGTTTGTGGGTATATCAGATACCCGGATAACTTCGGGCCATGAAACCACCAAAGCCAAAAAGGTATTTACAGTGAATAAGGAAAACCATTCCTTTTTTATCATGACATCCGGGCTACGATCTGTGCGAGATAAAGCAATTACCTACTTTAAAGAAATTATTGAAGAGAATGATGAGTCCTTTAATAAGCTGTACAAAGCGGTAAACGCCTTTGCCGACCAGGTAAAGAGAGCAGCTAATGAAGATAAGGCATCCTTAAAAGAAGCCGGACTTGACTTTAATCTAAACGCTATTGTCGGTGGGCAATTGCAGGATGACGATGAGCATAAGATCTATTTGCTTTATCCAGAAGGAAATTGGGTGGAAATCTCTGAGGGTTCTCCTTTTGTTATTATCGGAAACAGTGGTTATGGAAAACCCATTCTTGACAGAATTGTCAGGTATAATTCTTCTCTCAAATTTGCTTTGAAAGCGGGCTTTCTTTCATTTGATGCCACCCGTATAAGTGCCAACGATGTAGATTTTCCCATTGACGTGATTCACTACAAAAAAGACTCTTTTCATATCACCGAAAAAAGGTACAAAAGGGAGGAACTTCAGGAAATATCCAAACGCTGGAATAAAGGGCTCAGTGAGTCCATAAACGCCTTGCCAGATGACTGGATGGAAAAAATGCAATTAGGAGATGAGGAAACGGAAAGTTTTTTAGAATGAGTCCAACTTGAATGGCAACTGACATTTTTCAATTAATTAAAGATCTGGTAATGGTCTGCCTTTCTTCGAAATACTATTCAACCCAAAATGGAATACATTAAATGAAACTGAACATAGTCCATGAAACACTTTATCAATTCGATTCGGCCGTTTTCTTAGAACCGCATTATTTGCATTTCAAGCCTTTGACTACGCCCAATAGTCAACTTGAATCATTTTCGATAGAAGTGCTTCCAAAGCCGGCCGGACTATCTCAGCAGTTGGATGCCGAGAATAATCTGACACACCTTTGCTGGTTTGATGGATTACATCAGAAACTTAGTATCAAGGCCCGTTCTGTCGTTAATTCGAGTCCATACAATCCGTTTGACTTCTTAGTATACCCAGATGAGTATTTAACCATCCCATTTAACTATTCGCCCTCTTTGGAAGTTTTGCTGAAACCTTCATTGGGAGCACTGGAATTGACTCCACAATTGATCAACTATGCGCAACAGGTATTAAATAAAACAAGCAACAACACCACTCAGTTTATCATGCAGTTAACCCAGCAGATACATCAAGATTTTTCTGCGGAAGTGAGAGAGTATGGTTCGCCATTAAATCCCGAAGAGACCTTCGAGTTAAAGAAAGCATCCTGTCGAGACTTGACCTGGATGCAAATTCAGCTCCTACGGCAATTAAGCATAGCTGCACGGTTTGTAAGTGGCTATTACTATCTTGATGCTGTTAATCCTGAGTTTGAATTACATGCCTGGCTGGAGGCATACCTTCCGGGCACTGGCTGGGTCGGTTACGATCCAACGCATGGCGTGATGGTTGAGCATACTCATATTCCGGTAGCAGTGAGTTCACATTTTGAGAATACTATGCCCGTTAGTGGTACGATCAGGGGTAGTTCTTCATCACAACTGGAATCACGATTAATAATAGAGAGACTTACTAGATAATACCAGGTAATTTGTCGAATTGATTTGCTTTAAGGGTGGCTTATAACAGAGCAATGTGACTTTTTAGAAAAATATTAGTCTAATAGAGTGATTGCAAATTCAAATAGTCATGTGAGCACATGATTTTCATTATTTTTTTAACCAAAAATTGAAAGAGGTCATGTGGAAAAATATTGTTTTTATCCTTGTGGTAATACCCTTTTGCCACTCATGTACTATCAATAGTGAGAGCACTTATCAGGGAAAAAAGGTTAGTGATACGGTAGCAGTGCGGGCAGAAGATAGCCTCAAAGGAACGGTGAGCATCAAAACGGTGACCATCAACCAACCGGTAAAATTGATTTCGAATACATCTTCTTCAGCAGGAATGCCCGTTAGCCAAAATTCGGATAAGTTCAGAATGAGAAGATTCGATCATGTCACGGCGCTCTATCATCGACTAGCCAAGCATACTATTGATATGTGTGTTGAGCAGAATGTTCCACCGGCTGCAGTTCTTGCTATTATTTCTTTGGAATCGGGATGGGGCAATGGATACATAGGTCAAATTACCGGAAACATTCTCAGCCTTGGAAAACGCAAGGGTGATCGTGAACTACCTGCCTTAACACTTCCGGTTATCAAAGAAACGAAAGAGGTGATTTTTGACCTTAAAATGCTCTCAAAATATGACTCTTCCGAATGGGAAATGCAGCGTAGACCGGCAAGTCTGAAAAAGGATTATCGCCCGATTCATCTGGCTGGAACAACCAAGAACCTTGCCTATTTCAAGTATCATCCAGATGAAAGACTCCAGGCAAGATTGGCTTGCATCGGTGATTTTTTAAATATTTTCATTTCTGATAAAAGTCGGATTGCGGCTTATCGGAAGGCTAAGGTCACGATGAACGACATCGTAGCAAAAAATGGAAAAGAAGCCTTATTTACTAAAGAAACAAATGAAGTTTTCATTAACGCCATTGGAGGCCGCCCCAATACATTCAATTTTAGAGAGACCTGGCCCAAAAAAGTCGTCAATGTAATTAACAACGCAGGTTTGGTTGATCTGACATCCAAAATGTACCTCGAAGGTAAGAGCTTCGTGGAGGTTTGGTAGTATTCGGAAAAGGATATTGCTCTAACTTGCACCCTTACCGGTATGGGTATTAAGGAACAATGGAAGGGGAGTGACCTCTATGGAGTTAATTGCATTATCGGTTTCTGGATAGCCAGATTATTGGGATAGTAAACATCCT
>JAJCYL010000564.1 GCA_029262955.1 Cytophagales bacterium
TGGCATCTGACTCATTTCTATTCTGAGAAGTGGATAACCCAAAATCATTTTCCTGGGCCGAAACGATAAACACGGAGACCAGCATCAACACAACAACATAAAGATACTTAGTCATTTACCTGTCCTTTGATTGAAATTGAATACCTCAAACCTGTGGTCAGACCAAAGGACTTAATCTCATGTTTTTCGTTGAAATTGGCTCGTACTTTCGGCTTTATTGTCATTTTCTTGTATTCAGGTCTTATGACTAGTGTGAGCCGCTTTGAAAGAGAAATCTGGTTGGTTAAACCCACCTGCCAAAAGAACCTATTGCCGAAATTACTTTCCCCTTCGAAAGAAGTTTTGGTTTTAAAAGAGCCAATGCGGATTGAGGGACTTAGTGTGTATTGGCGTTCTTTAATAAGGTGATATTCTGAATAAACAAAATATCGAATAAATTTCGCAGACCCATCCGATAGCCTGGTCAATTCCCGGTCTCTGCTTGTGTCTTCAAAGTCTTCCAGGAATTGTTCGTTAAATGCTTCATAGTCACTACCTATTCCTACACTCCATTTTTTTAGCTGATAAATGGCCAACAATCCTCCCGCCAGAGTCGGACGACTGTCTGATCTATCCCAGCCAAGGTTATTGAAAGTAGATGAGTTCGTAGAACCTCTGTTATAGAGCCACCAGCCATACTGGAAGCTTCCATACCCCTCAACGGCAAGACCGATATTGCTTTGTGATAGAGCTGTTGTGGCGTATACCAGTAGTGAAATTAATATGGTTGTTTTGAGTGCGATATAGAAATTTTAATGGTTTTAAAATGTAGCTAAATAAACCTTGTTTAATCTTAAATAGTTTTCAGGCAGCTAGAATTATGATAAGAATTAGGCTAACCATTTGAATTAATATTCATACCACCGCTTTCTGTCACTCCTATTGGCATTTCAATTTAGTGCTTTAATACTATATGTATAACGCTTTTAAATGCTGATATTTACCTGGATTTAATCAGCTGTGTCCATTGTGGGGGAGAGGGTCTTGGGAAGAGGAAGAGACTTTCTCCCTCTATTTTGTAAGACCCTGTTGAATAGCCTGACTCACTAGTTCTTGAGAATTTTTAACCCCCAATTTCTTCATCATGTTCTGGCGGTGATTCTTAACCGTGTATTCGCTAATAAATAGAAGCTCACCAATCTTTTTCGCGGTTTCACCATTTGCAATCAGTTTTAACACCTCTAATTCACGATCGGTGATATTTAACGGTTTCAAGGGGAAAACCTGTTCATATATAAATGTCGTACGGTTTTCGACTTTTTTATAAATGGAGACTCCAATTCCCCTGATAATTTGAGGTAATCTTAATTCCGTTATTTTCCCAAAACTAAGAACGGCCTTGAAATCCTCATCTACTTCAAGTATTTGATATTCAAGTAAAGTGGGGACAAGTTCTCCATTTCCCCTTAGAATTCTTCCCGTAATTTGAAAAGTTAGCCGATCAAAAATGTTCAAATGTTCAGATCTGATTTTTCTTATGCTGGGAATTATTTTTTCTTCATATAACGGTAGATCATCTTCATGGAAAAATTTCAAATACCCTTCGTCTAAGGAATTAAGTTCTTCTCCTGTTAGGCCCATAACCTCTATGATACCTTCACTGATATAAGGGTAGGTGAGGCTATTGCCATCAAATAAATAATAAAATGACCGTCCGGGATCTAACGAGGCGTCAATTGAGTTAAACCGTTTTTTATAGACCTCAATTTGACCCTTGGTCGGAACTTTATTTGAGCGTATGGTTCTTTTAAAAGAATCTTTATCCACTTATATTTTGAACCAGAGGTTCAAATTCAATTGCTTAGAAATTTAAGTGCTTAACAGGCCAAAGAGTGCTTACAAGGCCAAAGAGTGATATAGTACTGTTATACTATTTAAAGGTAAAGATATATTAAAATTGGTTAGGCCCTTATCAACATGAGAAGGGCTTTACTGTAAACAACAGGTGATGTCGCACATTGTTTTAGATTGCTGCTCTCACATTAAGAAAGAAGTTGGTTTCTTTCTCAAGATTGTAGGAATACTCCAGTCGGATAACAACATCGTAGAAGGTCACGATATCTAGTCCTAATCCCGTACCCAATAGCAAGGTATTGTTGAATTTGGATATTTCGTTTGGATATTTTTCAGCCCATCCGGTATCAAGGAATGCCGTGAGATAAAATCCAAGTGGCAACTTGGCAAATTGGTCTAATCGGGTGAAGTTCCTGATTTTGAAGACCTTGTTAAACAGCTTCTTCCTTACCGTATTTCTATTCAATACATATAAAGGACTTTCCACTACAGATAATTCATAGCCCCTAACAAAATTCCTGAAAAAACCTAGTCGTTGCTGATTAACGAATGGTTGATCAAATGGGCCAGTGGCATTGACCTGGGCCCTTGTAGCAAAGTAAAAATTCTTTCCGAGGTCAAAAAACTTCGCATAAGAGACTTCAGTGGACCATATACCGAGATCATTAAAAATACCAATGCCTTGCCTGCTCGCCAGTAGATTAAACTGCGAGCCCCTTAATGGATAGTAAACCAAATCCCGATTATCATATATTAAGTTGTAGGATAACCAGAGGTATTTTTGTGATGTTCTTCCGTCTCCCAAATAATTCGGGTTCAGCGCAGGAATAGTATCTGCTACATTATTCTGTGAATAGCCTAAAGTAAATCCATGTCTTGTGAAGAAGTTTGGGCGGTAAGTAAAAGCACCGGCGCCGGTAAATGCCTCGCGAAAAAGGCGAGCACTGCCCAGATCATCGTCATCAAGAAAATCCAATGTATTTTCTGTTGTTTGATAGGCCAGGTTTTTGAATTCAGTAAAACCAAACAAGGTGGCAAACCCCACCTTCCTTTGTTTATCGATATAGGGAATGCTATAGAATATTTGCCAATTCCTCGTAAATCCAAATTGAGCTGTCAGACGTAATCTTTCACCTTTGCCTCTTATGTTTGAATGGTCAAGTGTTAGGCCATAAATCAATCGGCTAAAGTCTCGTTCCCGGGTGTTCCACCATGCATTGAAATTGCGATCTGCCAAACGAAAAATGGGCAGTGGCCAGATGAACCAT
>JAJCYL010000565.1 GCA_029262955.1 Cytophagales bacterium
GGTAGTACGGCACAAAATATAGAACCAACGCGATGAGGGCGGCAAATATGGGGAAACCCACCCCAGGTGTTTGTAATTCAAAGTAGATACCTCCCAGAATTACCAAAATCAGAATGCCACTCATAAAAGGATTCAGAAAAAATGCAATTACCCTATTAGTGGGATCCAGTTTATAGGTTGTGATTTCATAATCTGTAATACCAATACGAGTCAATAACTCATCTATGTTTTTGACCTGAGCTTCGCAAAAGCCATATTTGATTGCCTCAGAAGTGGACAGAGTTATGACTTTGCCTTCTGCTGAAATGCTATCGATTTCAATAGTTTCATCAACCATAGCTTCCGCAATGCGAGGATTTCTTCCAGTGGCCTCTGCTGTCGATCTCATCATTGACCGCATATAAGATTGATATTTATCGGGAGCAGCCTCGCCCTCAGCGGTCACCACTGTTGCTGCACCAATACTTGAGCCAGGCGCCATGTATATGCTGTCACAAGCGATTGATATCAAAGCCCCAGCACTGGCGGCATCTTTATTGATGAATACATAAATAGGTTTTTCGAATTCCAGCACCATGGTGCGTATGTCATCTGCATCATTAACAGCACCTCCATAAGTGTCCATTTCAATAATTACCAGGTCGGCTTCGGTCTCTTTGGCTTCCTGAAGTGCCAGTTCCACGTAGTGGTTCATACGAGGATCAATCTCGGCTTTGATTTCCATTACAAAAACCTTTGTCTTAGCTTCGTCATCTTCCTGATAAAAGCTGGCACGACTCTGGTAGGTATTTATTGAAATTAAGAGAATAAAAAGCCACTTCATGTAATATGGGGTTTGAGACAAATTTAGTTTGAATAGGTAGAATTTATGCTAACGTCACCCAATTAGATAATGATTCAGTTCCTATTCGTTAATCTCAATAAGATTCAAACAGCATTTGATAAGGCTTTTGAAAATAGGTCTATTCACCTGAACTTTACCGAATGAAAATCCTGCTGATCCTCAGCTTATCTCTGCTATTTCTCAATACAAATGCAAAATCCCTTATTAATAGTGATTCTGTGAGGGTGGAAACCAGGAATGGGAAAAAGTATATCATTCATCAGGTAGACCCTAAAGAAACCTTGTTTGCCATTTCAAGGCGATATAATGTATCTGTTGAAGCCATCACAAATGAAAATCCCGGCTCGCTTGAAGGAATTAGCATTGGTCAGGAGTTGACGATTCCAGTTGTTACTTCAGATATTTCATCAGATATTTCATCGGATCAGGTGAGTCATTTTGTGGATATTGGTGAGACACTCTACTCTATCTCAAAAAAATATGCGGTTTCTGTAGATGATTTGAAGCGCTGGAATAATCTGACATCAAATGAATTAAATGTAGGTCAGCAGCTCAATGTTCAGGTTAGCCCCATAGATGATAAAACACCACTTATAGTCCTTAAACAATCAACCACGACTACACCTGTTGATGTTAATAGCCAATATCACATTGTAGAAGAACAACAAACGCTATTTTTTATATCACATGAATATGGCGTCACTATAGAGGAATTGCAAATCTGGAACCAGTTGGATGGCACAAGTATATCAATTGGGCAGAGACTGATTGTCGGAAAAGATGGGCAAAAGCCAACAGAAACGGATGTTAACGAACCCTTGAAAGAACCAAAAGAAGAAGTAGACACCGTAGTCAATGCAGTCGTTGCCGAAATACCGGAAGTAATTCCTCTTGATGCCGATGATGTGCCTGAGTTTAATTCAAGAACTGTCGTGGAAGGCGACCTTGAAAAGATTTTTGAGCAAGGAATGGCCCGGGTAATTGCCAATTCCACCAGTACCAAAAAATATCTCGCCCTGCATAGAACAGCCGATGTTGGAACGGTAATGAAGGTTAAAAATATGACAAACAATTTAGCCATTTATGTGAGGGTGGTGGGCAAACTTCCTGATACTGGAGACAATTCCAAAGTACTGTTGAAGCTCTCCAGGACTGCTTATGAAAGGCTTGGTGCTATAGACCGCCAATTCCCGGTGGAAGTTTCATATATCCCATAGGTTTTGGATCAAACCGCACTTAAAGCCTTTCTTGACGCGAAAGTTGAGCTTTACAATAATCCATCATTTATAGCAGAAGATCCCATTTCAATTCCTCATTTATTTCACAAAAAACAAGACATTGAAATAGCTGGTCTATGGGCGGCTGTGCTTGCCTGGGGTCAACGCAAGACAATCATTGCCAAGTGTAAGGAGCTTTTTGAAATAATGGATTTTGAGCCACACGATTTCGTCATTAACCATTCCGAATCAGATTTAAAGGCATTAGAAAGGTTTAAGCACCGCACCTTTAATTCTACTGACACACTGTATTTCGTTCATTACTTCAAGCACTACTATAGTTCAAATGAAACCCTTGAGAATGCTTTTAATCCCAGCCGGGATGGTGGTGATGTTGGGAGTAGGTTAATCAATTTTCACAATCAATTTTTCAATCTTGAGGATGCTCCTGAACGAACCAAAAAACATATAGCAACTCCGGCAAGAAAGTCGGCCTGCAAACGAATTAATATGTTTCTGAGATGGATGGTCAGGAAAGATAATAATGGTGTTGATTTTGGACTTTGGAATAGCATTCAACCAAGTGAGCTCATTTGTCCTTGTGATCTACATGTGGATCGGGTGGCGAGAAGATTGGGACTTATCCGACGAAAACAAACAGACTGGCTAACGGCACTTGAGCTAACAGAAAGTCTTAAGAAATTAGATCCAGTTGATCCGGTTAAATATGATTTTGCACTGTTTGGCTTGGGAATAAATGAGGGGATGAAATAAGTAGCCTTCGCACTGGCATTAGGCAATTTAATTTAGATTTGAGTTGATTTAAATAAACCTACCTAATCATGACTAAAAAGCGAACCTTGAAATTTTGGGTAGGAAGATCTCTGTTGGGATTTCTTAATTACTTAATCTGATACCTTATGAAAATGACCTTTAACTATTCCGTAATATTCCTTCTTGCCGGTTTGTTATCAGGCTGTGCTAATCCAACATCATCCGGCCCTGAAGCGGGGTATGATCCTGAGGCCAGGCTGAAAGAACTTCAGATCACCCTTCCGGATCCACCTCAGCCGGTGGCCAATTATGTGAATGGAGTTATTGCCGGTAATTTGATTTTTTTGGCTGGAAAAGGGCCTAAACGTGCTGACGGGACTGAGATTACCGGCAAATTGGGACAAGATGTTTCAATTGAGCAAGGATACGAAGGGGCCAGATTGACCGCTATCAATCAACTGGCGGTGCTGAAGGCCATGCTGGGAGATCTCAAAAGAGTCAAAAGGATTGTTAAAGTATTGGGACTAGTGAATTCCGACCCTGCATTCATTGATCAGCCCAAAGTAATCAATGGGTTCTCTGACTTGATGGTAGAGGTCTTTGGTGAAAGAGGAAAACATGCCCGGGCTGCCATTGGAGTAGCCACACTACCGAGAGGGCAGGCAGTTGAAATTGAATTAGTGGTTGAAATATTTGAGTAACTATTACACTATCATGATAAGAGAACGGAAATCTATCCAAATACTCCCTTGGGTATTTATGCTATTACTTGGACCATTGCTGATCATAGGATCAAGCAATGTAATGGCTCAAGAAGGCGAACTTCGCTTGAGATATTTGGGTACCGCCGGTTGGGAAATAACAGATGGTAAGACCATTTTACTGGTTGATCCCTACATCTCCCGACTAAAATTGGAAGGGCCTTCTACGAATACTCAGGACAATAGAAAAACTTATGCCAGGACGGACTTCTTTGAGTCGGATACCACATTAATTAACAAAACAATAGGTAGAGCTGACTATATATTAGTCCATCACTCACATTTTGATCATTTGTCTGATGTGCCGTATATAGCTCAAAAGACTGGAGCCAAAGTCATAGCAACCAATACCAGTCAAACAATTTTAAAAGCTTATGGTATTCCGGATGATCAGCTTTATACGGTAAAGGGAGGTGAGGATTACCAATTCGACAATTTCTCTGTTCGAGTGATGACTTCCATTCACTCGCCACTCAATAAGAAACACTATTTTGACTCGCGGTCACTTCCTGATGATTTAAAGGCTCCACTAAAAATTCAAGATTTTATTGAAGGAGGTTCGCTGATGTTTTTAATCCGTTTTAAATCCAAAAGCGTACTTACAATGGGCTCAATGAACTTCATTGAAAGAGAAGTACAAGGATTAAGTCCTGATGTAATCCTTACAGGAGTAAATTTTTCAAGATTGGAAATTTACAAATACACTGAGCGATTGTTAACAGCAACTAACTTTCCCGAAATTGTCATACCAACTCACTGGGATAATTTCAGGGTACCCTATGGATTTTCGCAGGAAAAGGCAATTACAGAAAAGATCAAACCATTTATTGATGAAGTAAAAGCTGCTTCTCCCAATTCTGAAGTGCTGATACCCGTCCATTTGGAGACAATTACTTTAAAATAGAAATATTTAATTCCTTACTAAGCTGAAGTTTGGAGGCTCTGTGCTAAACTAAATTCTATTTAATCAACTGATAATTGCGGGTTGTATAATATCCCTGAAATGTCATTCTTAGTACATTAATCAATCATATAGGCTTCCTACTTCCTTAAATCAATCGTTCCGAGTATATTTAAGAATGACTATGACTTCAATACCGACAGAACCAGTAGGAAGCGTCCCACGCCCAAGTGAATTACAAGAAGCTATTGTTTCTCATTCAGAAGGAAATTTAACAACGGAGGAGTTGAATAATCTTTTCGATCAAGTCGTGCAGGATACAATTGAACGTTTTGAGGCTACAGGATCTCCGGTGATTAGTGACGGAGAGCAAACCAAGTCCAGTTTTGCTACCTATCCACTTGATGGATTGCAAAACCTTGCCGGCGATGGTGTAGTGATACCTTTTGAAGATGGTCATACCCGACAATTACCAAGATTAACGGAGGGCCCTTTTAGGTACTCAACTTATGCTGGCACATACTTACCTCGTGCTAAAAAATTCACCAAAAAACCTGTTAAGCAGGCAGTTATATCAGCTTCTGCTATGAGTTTATTATATCCTCAAGATGGGATTCCTGGCTATTCTCAAGAACAATTTCTAAATGATCTTATTCAACATTCGGTGGCAGACATTCGCAGTTGCTTTGACAATGGTGCATATCATGTTCAAATAGATTTTACAGAAGCACGTCTGGCTATCAAATTAGATCCATCCAAAGCTTTACTCCAGCAATTTATAGACCTTAACAATCAGGTTCTTTCTCATTTCTCTAAAGAAGAGTGTCAGAGAATTGGCTTCCACACATGCCCGGGAGGTGATCATGATTCAACTCACAGTGCAGATGTTGATTACTCAGAATTAATACCAATGTTTTTGAATTTGAATTCTGGAAACTTTTACATGCAAATGGCAAGTGAGTCGGATCCTGAAAAATCATTAGAAGTTATAGGCAAACACCTTAAACCGAATCAAAGAATATATGTGGGAGTAATTGATGTTGTTAATGAGGAGGTTGAATCTCCTCAAATGGTTTGTGATCGAATTTTAACCGCAGCAGAATACATTCCAATACATCAACTTGGCACCACAGATGATTGTGGTTTTTCTCCTTTCAGCGATGATGTGGCCACCAGCCGTGATACAGCGTTTGCTAAGATTGCCGCTCGAATTCAAGGAACACAACTCGCATTTGAAAAACTGAAAATGTAACGTGACTAATAACAGTCAAGTCAAAATTTACGGACTGAGGTTCGAGTTACAATTGCGTATATATAATTGATAGATATCCGGATGATCCATTGCCTGGAAGCTTAACCCACCCTGATCATATAATTCACACCAACTTTCTTTTCCAAGTTCTTTATATTGAACTACCAAATCTGAGTAGTAGGCTTCACTATTGAACTCCTCATTTACTACTGAGATATGATCGTAGTTTAGTTTTAAATCGAGTTTGATGAATAGGTCATTGTCCTCAAAGCGATCGATGATCTCGTTGGCTACGAAACTATTTCCCAAATGAGCGGAGAGCTCGGCTAACTTCAGCCAATCGCTGGCATCAGCAGTCGAGTCCTGGTCAAACAAGGTCACCAGGTCATTTAGCATTAAATTGCGCCTGTCCCAGGTAGTAAAGTTCTTATGGTAATGGACCGCCAATTTTGCAAAAAGAGGAATTGCTATCTTCAGCACTTTTTCCCGCGGGAGGTTGTGATAAGCCCTACTTCGCATTAACCTACCAAGATCTTCAAGGGCCAAACCGGAGTCATTCGCTTCTTTGTGTTCTTTTTCCAGTACATAAGAGATGAGGTTAAAGCGTTCGGCATCGCTTGCCTCACGGTCCAAACCAACCAGCTTTATATAGTTTTCCATCATCGAAGATTGAAACTCCTCATGATAATATTGGTACCAGAACTGGTTATTGATCATCTTATGATAAGTTGGATCGAGTGGAAAAGTCCACTTCATAAAATCCTCAGCAGAAATTTTGCCTTTGATGAGTTCGGTATAAAGCCAACTATATAGCCCCTCGGCATCGCGGACGTAATAGCTAAATGTTTTACCAATCTTTTTCCTTCTGGCTATTGAATCGAGTGCCTGTCTGAAATTATACTGAATGATACGAACAGTGTCATAATCTTGTGGCTTGGTGTTGTAGAACACTTTTACTACCGCTTTCCGCTGATCGTATAGCAAATGACTAAAAGCCGAAAGATTATCTTCCTTTTTTAATAATTCCTTTACCTGCTTCTTGGATAATTTTTGTAAGCTATCCTGCTCAGTACCCTCCAGTTGCTCAGCAAATCGTTCCCAATTTTCCTTGGCAATTATTCGATATTCCACATCCTCTGGAAGATGCTTTTCCAAAGAGTTCTTTATATAGAGTGCCCTGTCTTTTTGCAACTGCTCATTGATTTCTACATTACCTTCCACGGAGGCATAGGCCCAGATTTTAACACCC
>JAJCYL010000566.1 GCA_029262955.1 Cytophagales bacterium
CATTTGCGTTGAGGGTCTCGAAAATGGCATCCTTGATGAGTTTTTGGTCAGGAATGTCCTGGAAGGCCAGTGCTTTCGCGGAATTCTGTAATCGTGACAGATGCTTCTCAAGGCAAAATATTCCGCCCTTATAAACTCTTAACCCTTCCCAAACAGTGTCGCCGCCTTGAACAGAGCTGTCAAAGACTGAAATTTTAGCCTCTTTTCGAGAATATAAGCTTCCCCCAATATGAATAAGAATGTTTTCGTTCCTACTATCGTAAGTTTGTAGCATAAGTATTGTGGCTCTTAAATACCCCCTGCGAGTAAATTGAAGAGGTCTACTTCGGCTGCAATGTATCCGAATGCTGACCAACTATTGGTTTCCACAATTCTTTGCAGAATTGCCCTGGCTTTATCTACCTCGCCATTATATAGATACCAGTTGGCTACACCATAGCCTTGCGTAACCAAGTCAATATCTAATGTTGGGTCATTGGTTTGCTTCAGGTCCAATAATTTCTCTGGTGCGATTTCGCCTTTGTACATTAAAATCCGCTTGTGGTAGGATTCATTTTCAATGATCTTCATGCGCTTGGTAATGGGCGCAATGAGCTCTTGGGCTGCTTCATCATTTCCAGTCTTCCTATAAGTCATGTAGAGCCAATCAATCGTTGCTACCCGAAGATCATTGTTTACAGAGACCTCCATGCACTTCTTATAGGCTGATATTGCTTTATCCAGATTGCCCTGGAGATAATAAGCTAGCCCCAGATGATACCAAATATTGAATTGGGTATTGGACAATGGGATATTCTGCCGATTTGGTTGGCCATCTGGCTCAATCATTAATGAGTCCAAACCACGAATTAAAAAGGCAGCTCTTTCAAGGTCTTGAATTGCTTCTGGAAATTTGCGAATGGATATATATCTGTGACCACGATGACGCAATAACCTGTAAGAATCCGGCTTTTTCTGCAAGCCATTAGTATAGATTTGAATAGCCTCCTGGTATTTATATAAATATGCTGTTCGCCTACCGAGCCATATTATGTTCTCAAGGCTCTCAGGATTTGCATTGTAATTGGATCGAGCTGAAGTTAGAGCAGTTTCCATTATTCTCAATCTCCTGGCAGGAATTGTGGGTGGATAAAGAGGATTTCCTTGTATTGCAAATGCTTCCGGGACCCGAGCCTCATTAGGATCAGCCACTGCGTTCGTTACTTCTGGGGTTGATTCTACGGCAGTGGTCGATCCTGTCTCCACGCACGAAGTCAAGGTGGAAATACAAAAAACCAATATGAGTAAATAAATTTTCACAACATCCTTTTACTTATAGACAGCTACAGCCTCTACCTCCACTAAAAGATAAGGTCTGGCTAAAGCGGCAACTCCAATGGTAGAGCGAGCTACTTTAGTGGGGTTGTCATCATTATTAAAGTATTCTGCGTAGGCGTCAAACCAACCCGGAAAATCATGCTGGTCTTCTTTATTCGAGTCCGGAGCAACGTAGACCCTTAAAAATACAACATCACTCATGGATAGACCAGCTTCAGACAGCAATTCCTCAATCCTTTTTAAACAACCTAAACTCTGTGTATAGGTATCGCCATATCTTTCCAAAGTTCTTTCAGCTTTTGACGTGTCATTGGCAAGACTAACCAATCCGCTGGTGATGAATAACTTCTTGTCAGCCGGTAGTTCAAAACCTCTAATAATAGATGAGGACGGGTTGTCATAGATAACTACTTCGCTATTTTTTTCAACAGGCGACGTCTTTTGAGGTTGATTTTGACAGCCAAAAAATAGACTGCTTACGATAACAAGTGGGAAAAAACTTTTCATTTCAATTTTTCAATCAGTAACTAATTAGAGTAATCTAATAAAATAGGTTGTGCCTTCCTATATATAATCTTTGAGCAGGAAGTCATATTTTTGAAGGAAAAAGAAATGGCAGAAACTCCGTCAAACATGTTGCCTTTGGGCACAAAAGCTCCTGACTTCACTTTACCTGATACCCTATCAGATAAAAACGTATCACTTTCAGATTTGAGTTCAGAAATAGGGTTGGTGATTATGTTTATCTGTAACCACTGCCCATTTGTGATTCATGTTCAGGATGAGATCTCCAAAATAGCAAAGGAATATGGAGCAAAAGGCATTGTCTTTGCCGCTATAAGTGCCAATGATGTGGTTAATTATCCTCAAGATGGTCCTGATATAATGAAGCAGGTTGCACATAAAAACAACTATTCGTTTCCATATTTATATGATGAATCCCAGGCAGTAGCTAAGGCATATAATGCTGCTTGTACACCGGACTTTTTTGTTTTCGATAGCCACTCAGAACTTTACTATCGAGGTCAATTGGATGGGTCAAGACCGGGGAACAATATTCCTGTCACTGGTGAAAGTCTAAGAGAGGCACTCGACCTGGTAATTGCTGGACAGCTGGCACCTGCGAACCAATTGCCAAGCATCGGGTGTAGTATTAAGTGGAAATAGTACTTTAGTATCATGTCATTTGACATATTAAATATCATTCTTGTTTTTTCCCTCGGTTATTGACCTAAGCCACTCTCAGGTAAAGTTTATAGGTCATCTTGGAGGCATGATGGATGTAGAAGGAACATTTAGCAATTTTTCGGGTTATGTGAAGTTCGACAAAGATAATTTGAAGGAGACTTCAGTGACTTTAATCGTAGAGCCATCTTCCATTATAAGTGGAAACGAATGGCGGGATAAGCATTTAAAAAATCCGGATTTTCTTGATGTTGAAAAATACGAACGCCTAACTTTTCAAAGCAAGTCTGTCGTAGTTAGCGGCAAAATGTTAGAGGTGACAGGTGAATTGGACCTCAAGGGCTTGAAAAGGCAGTTTACTATTCCTATGGAGGTTGCTCATGAACCTATGCCAGATCCCTGGGGCAATACCAGGGTTGGGTTTCAAGGAAAAATGAATTTTTCGAGAAAGAGCATTTTAATTGGACCAACAGAAGGATTTTGGTCAAACAGTATTGCAGATGAATTTGAAATGGAATTCATTATTTCAGCCAGAGTCCAGAATATGGATAGAATGGGCCACTTTAGTCGCAGCCCAATGAAAGAAATATATGAAGCTGCAGAACAAG
>JAJCYL010000567.1 GCA_029262955.1 Cytophagales bacterium
AAGACCATCTGCCATCCCTACAAGTCTCAGGAGTTCCGTGGTACCGTGTTTGATGTCTGCGCTTAATTCCTTTATTAACTCCTCCTTGTTTGACGAAAGACAATGGTTCAGATCAATAACTTCTTTATGATCCTGGTTTAATTCAGCAATTATTTTCCATGAAACCACATTGTTTGGCGCAATCTCTATAGCTGCACCTATAAAATATCCTCCTGACTCAGCTCTGACATCAACTTCCGTAGTGACATGTGCTCCTAATCGAAAATCATCCAATTGGCGGCTTGATAAAAGATAATAACTCGGACTGATCCCTGCAGACCACACTGATGTCGCTTTTAGTGCTTCACTGGGTTCAGCTTTGTCAACTATCATTGAGCTCAAAAGAAATAACCCCAGTCCGGTTGATATATCTAGTTCATTCTTTTTGTAAGCGTTTGTAAGGTTGCTTCGCTCATTTTGAATTCCACTAGACACCCCATATGGCAAAATATTCTGGATTCCGTCAATTACTTGAATCTTAATGTTTTCAGGATTGTGATTGAACACGGACGAAGTTCTAATGAATCCGAATTTCTCAGAGAATTGCCATGAATATCTGAATGTCACCTTGAGGTCTTCATTGCATTCCTCAAAAATGATTTTATTACCAATTGGACTTTTATAGAGGTTCTTTGTGACAGCATAAAGACCCGATAATCCCTCATTAAAGGGCTCCCAAAGGAAGGTCTTACCCTCTTTTTTTACATGAAGAATAGTTTTACTACCGGTATTTTCGGCATTTTGGGAAATCTTGTCATCGGTGTAATAAGGAAACAGCGCTGACTGTTCGTTTTTTCTTCCCGCCGATAGCCCTCCTGTACTTGAAATAAAAAGCCAGTGATCTGAATGACTCACCATACTTATAAAAAAGGGCCTCATTTTGTTGTAGTTGGAGATTTTGTAGTAGGTCTCCCCTTCCAGGTTGACCCATTCTCCTTCAACAATTGAATCACTTTTTATAAGCAAATTATTACCAATTACTAGCTCATTTGGAGGCATTGTCCTTTGAATTAAACCATGAAAATTAAGTGAAGGCTAAAGAACTTGAACTTCTAATTCCTTTCAAACACTCTCACATAATCCAAAACAAATTTTTGAGAGGTAACATCCTGATCCATACCCTGGGCTCCACCCCAACCACCACCCATGGCCAGGTTCAAGATAATATTCTGTGGATTATTGAATGGCCATTCCAATTCATTAGCAATCTTGTCATAGACATAATATTCTTCCCCATCCACATATCCTTTAATTTCTGTAGGGGTCCACTCTACGCCGTATGTATGGAATTCACCTGCAATATTAACGATATCTCTGGTGCTACTGATTTGATTGTTTATCTTAAAATAGTAAGCTGGAGTATGTACTGTAGCATGGGCAATGCCATTTCCGGTCTCATTATCCACTTCATAACCAACACTCTCGAGTATGTCAATCTCTCCACAGTAGGGCCACGACTTCTCATCCACATAAGCATCTCCAAGCGTCCAACCTGCTGCCCAATTACCCTTTTCTCTAGGCACTTGGGCTCTAAATTCAATTTTTCCAAATTTGAAAGATTCCTTTCCTCTCGTAGTTAGTCTGGCCGAAGTCCATTCCTGCCCGTTATCATTTTTTCGAGCTTCTATTATTAGATTACCATCTTCAACTCTTGCATTTTCGACTCTGCCCTTAGTATAGTACTGCAATTCATTATTGCCCCAACCCCAATTTCCTACGTCATAAGTCCACTTTGTAGTATCGACTGATTGCCCATCAAATTCATCTGACCATACTAATTTCCAATCCGTACCACTCGTTTTCTGCTCAAATAATTTTGGGGTGAGCTGGTGCTCAACCATTAAAGTGAATTCGACTTTAGAGATCGTAGCTTCACCCTCACTTACATGCACTTTTATCTTATGATTTCCTGTATTAAATGGGCTGCCTTCTACAAAAGAAGGCCCCGAATCTGCGATTGTAATCTTACCGGTGACGTCGTAAGTTCGTCCATCTGAATTATCGTAGTAATCCTCAATCCAAACTTTTCCCCCATTATTAAAGGAAGTGAAAATTTCCGTCCGGTATCTTCCAACCACTTCAAAAGCCACATCAAAAGCAAGCCATGTGCCATCCGTCAGTGTAGTCGGAGATTCTAAGTCTTCACCTGTGCTTTGAGTGAAAGTTGTTGCATCAACAGCTATCACTTTCTCCTGTGTGTTTTCCACCTCAGGTGAGTCATCAGATTGCTTCTGTGGTGTGCAACCAATCACCATTGTTAAAAAACAAACCAAAAAGAAGTTTCTCATTTTTATCATCTTCATTTGACTAGAATTTTTTCTAATTCCTCAAGTGTTTTGCCCTTCGTTTCCGGAACAACTTTCAGAATAAACATGAAACCGACAAGGGCAAAAAGGCCGTAGATCAGAAATGTCATACTGCTTCCCAATGTTTCTAATTCCCATGGAAAAACCAGCTGAACCAGAAAGCTTATCCCTGAGTTAACGAATCCTACAAATGATATAGCCAGGCCTCGTACTTTGAGCGGGAATAGCTCTGAAAATAGCACCCACATTACAGGACCAATTGATACGGCAAAAGAGGCCACAAAACCCAGGATACCTATCAGGATCAGTGTAGGATTCATAGAGATTGCCGCAGTTATCAAGGGTGATTCAAATCTTTTGGCATCTACTTTTCCCAGCGCTTCTGAAAGTGCGGATTTAAAACTCACGTCGTCGGTAAACGTTTTGTTGAGCAAGCCGGACAGGGCTTCAACTCTTACCTCGTCAGGCAATGAGCTTAAGGACCCTTCATTTAGGGTATAGGTAGCAGTACTAAAACCATAAGCCAGTAGAAACATGGTAATTGTTATACCAGCAACCCCATAACTGAGTAGCGGCTTTCTTCCTAATTTATCAATAAACAATATTGCTACAACTGTAAAAACCAAATTAGTGAGCCCTACCAGAATGGCCTGAACAAATGAGGCATCAGTACCTATCCCGGATTGCTCAAATATCATTGGGGCATAAAAGAATACTGAATTTATACCGGTTATTTGCTGTAATACGGCCACCACAATACCAATTGTTAATACCAATCTCATTGCTGGCATAAACAGTTCTTTTAACGGAACTTTTTCTTCCTTTTCATCAGACTTAATGCTGTCCTGAACTGCAGCAATCTGAATTTCAGTTTCCTCAGCACTGACCACTTTCTGAAATACCACCCGGGCTTCTTCTTCACGGCCTTTCATCACCAACCAACGTGGACTTCTGGGCACTAAAAACATTCCGAAAAAATACAAGACTGCTGGAAGTGTTTCCAATCCAAGCATCCAACGCCAGTTCCATTTATCAAAACCCAGAGACTGGGCCCAACCAGAATCCGATTGACCTAACTGAAGAATCATGTAATTGGTGAAAAAGGCAACTGAAATACCCAGTACTATGTTTAGTTGGTTAAATGAAACCAGTCTCCCTCTCATGTTACTTGGTGCAATTTCGGCTATATACATCGGTGCAATAATGAGTGAAGCCCCAACGCCAATTCCTCCTATCATTCTGGCTATTACCAAGAATAGGAAGGTCGGTGCAAAAGCTGAAGCAATTGCTGATATAGCATAAAGTACAGCGGCATACTTCAATACCACTTTTCTACCGAACTTATCACTAAGCGGCCCAGAGACCATCATCGCCAATGTCGCTGTGAGGGTCAAAGAACTCACGGACCAACCAAGTTCCAGTTTAGAGAGACTAAATTCTAATTCAATGAACTTTACTACTCCTGAAATAACTGATGCATCAAAGCCCATTAGGAATCCTCCTAATGCTACTGTCAATGCTATTCTAATGGTATAAAGTTGTTGATTTGACATAATTTGGGATTGGAACCGGAAAATAGAAATTAATGTTAAATTTTACACTCAATCCCAAATAAATGATTGAGTAACAACAAATATTGCAAATATTGCAATAGAAGTCTACTCCAATTAAGATGATCAGTAAGTTTCACCTGCCCATTATCACAAATGCCCCCCAGTAATAGGGCTTGTCATATTTCTTGCTCATTTGCAATTGTGTTGTACGAAAGGCTTCGTATTTATTACCACTGGTTACCCAATTTTGATAAAAATTGGTCATAAAATCCTGAGTGGCCTGATCGTCAACTTTCCATAAGCTCATTAACAAGGTATTGGCTCCAGCTACTAAAAGGGAACGTTGCAATCCATAAACGCCTTCCCCTGCTTTGATCTCTCCAAGTCCTGTTTCGCATGCACTCAAAACGACCATCTCGACATTCTCCAATGGATAGTTAAGTATTTCGTAGGCAGTTGCAATACCATTGTCCTCTGTGGCGAAGTCTCCAGACTGCTCACTCACCCCTCCGGCCCCGCTCAGCATGATACCTGATCTGAGAAACACATTCTCTTCCATGTGATTAACATTGATTCCAAAGACTTTCTCATTATAAGCATCGGAAGCATCCTCAAGGAAAAAACCATGGGTCGCCACATGTACGATATCGTGGTCATTGGCTTTCTTAAGGTTGGACTCACTGGCCTCCAAAGCCAGGTACTTGTCGATCTTAACATTTGAATTCCTAAGGATACCGTCAATATTATTGATTTCAACCTTTGTACCTGGTAAAGGGCTAATATCGCTTGAGCCGTAAGTGGGGAAGCCCATTAGAAAGGCGCTCCCTGGTTTGTTTTTACCCCCAGTCTCTTTTAACCCAATCAGGTCAGAGGCGTTGGTCAATAAAACAAAGCTTTTAGAATTTACTAAATAGCCTGCGCCTTTGATTTGAAGAGTTGGTAAGCTAATTTGATTATATATGCCATCCTTTGCCAGATACACGGTATTAATCCCTTCTAATTGTTGATCAATTAAAGCCCAGTAGTTGTCATATGAAAATTCATCATCTAATTGCAGACCAGTTGTATTGCGATAATATTTGAAGAACTTTCCTTCCAATTCGCTGCCATTATTAAGAAAAACCAACTTCGGTGAATTAGTGCTTTTCTTACCAACCAATGCTGCATAAATGACATTTCCCGTAAAGCCATTCTTAAATTCAGGAAAGCGAACTAAGTCTATTAATGCCTGTTGATCGCTCAATGAATTCCTCAATGTCTCGTAACTTACTGTTGACTTGGCATCGTCAAATAGTCCTGTTGCCTCTGACAAATATTTTTCCAGATCGTTGGATTTCTGTTCCAAGGCAGTGATGTCAATTTCCTCCTCCTCCAGTTGTTCATTGGTATAAGAATAGAGTGTAGCCAGGTTTTCTTTGAGATCAATCCATTCCAGATACTTTAACTTCAACTCCATATTGTTACCAGACAAGATGGCTGTTTTGATCTTGGTGCTTGCCGAAAGAAGAATGCCCTTTGTCTTTAGCTGGATCTCAAAAAAATGGCTGGCTAAGTCAGGAAGCCCCTTATGTGCTTCCATAATAAATGAGAAATACCTATAGAATCGGCCTTGCTGACTGCTCCAAAACTTGGTTTTTTCGGTCTCACTCATCGAGGGGAAATTATCTCGTATGAAATTCAGTGTTTGTTGAATGACCTCCTTGTACCGTCGTGCCGCCGATTCCATTTTTCCCTGTTCCCATTTGAGTATTGCCAGATCTTCGGTAATACTTAGCATCAATGGATGCTGAGGGTCATAAGTTTCTTTTCTTATTTCATAGGCTCGATCAAGGTATTTTTCGGCCTTGTCCAGCTGATTAATTGATCTGTAGTAGTTGCCCAAATAAACCCGGGAGGTTGCTGATGCGAAATGATCACTGCCATAATTATTCTTATTAATTTCGTGAGCTTTTAGCAAGGCTTCCTCTACCTTCTCACCCTCTTTACCCATTTTAAGGTAAAGGGAGGCCAGGTTAGTTAGCAGATAAGCATAGTCAGGATGATTCTTTTTCCATTGATCTTGCTTTATTTCTATGGCCTTCAAATAAATCTCTTCTGCTTTATCATACTGACCACTTGCTTCATAAATCAAGGCCAGGTTGATAAACATCTTTTGATAGGTCGTAGACTTGCTGACCCGCTCTTTCTTGGGTTGAGCCATTACATCTTCAAGAATAACTATCGCCTGATCATAGCGTCCGAGTGCCTGGTAGAGAATGGCTTTATTGTTTTGGGCGATGTAATATGGTGCTCCTCCTTCGGATTTGAGTACATTTAATGCTTGCTCTATAAGTTTTTCAGAATCAGAGTACTTCCCCTGGTCTTTATATAAAACAGCCTGATTGTTCAGCAAGGAAGCGTATGAATAACTTTGGTCACCAGTAATATCTTCAATGTCACTGAGCGCATTTTTGGTATACTGCTCAGACAGGGTAAACCTCCCCATGGCCTGGTAGAGTAATCCGAGATTACCAGTTAGCTTGACCCTCAGTAGTTGATCAGGATTCCCATTATCATCAAGCGTCTCTATTCCAGCATTAAAAGCTTTTTCAGCTGCCTTGAACTTCCTGGAGCTAAAAGCGATTTCACCAACCGTCTTGAAACGATTCGCTTTTCTAATGACATCCGCTTCTGTAAGCTTCTCGTCCTCATCATCCAGGAGGTTATCCATAAAGCTCTTACCCCCACCTACATTGATGACCTTGGTAAGTTCCCTAAAGTTATTCTGGTCTTCAAAAAACGACACATTGTCGATAGCGGCTAAGGCAAAATTGAAACTGGCCGTATCCTTATCAGCATGCATTTTCTGCATTTTATCATAGGATTTCTTGAGGTCAATTTCTTCCCCAGTAACATCTTCTATTTTCTCAACTTTCTGTTTGAGCTTGTCCTTAAGTTGTTTGAGTTTATTGAATTGAGCCAACCCTGGATTAGAGCAGATCATCAATGCAAATGAAATTAAATAGAGAGTTTTCAACTTTTCAATCATAGTTCTCTTCTTCTAAGTATTACCGCAATAGGAATAGTTAAAGTCAAACCAATCAGGCACTTTTTTAGAAAATCGTCTAAAGCCAAGATAGCCGATGATGTATTTTCTATATCTTCTCTGCTTTGGTTATAGGTGCCTTCCCCCATGTGAGAGATCATCTCGTCCTTTTTCAAATCAATAATTTCCAATCTGTCAGTGATGTAAAGATCTACTAATTGGTGATCAAAAAAATCAAGGAATAAGATAATGAAAATGCCGGACAGAAGTGCCAGGTTGACGTACGTCAATACGCCAACGGTCATTCCTTGCCAAAAATGGAGAATTCCATTATTCCTATAGTCTTTGTAATCTTTCATGGAGAAAAACAGGAATATAGGCAGGATTAAGAAGTCGAAAAACTTCAGATCAATTAATGGATTTCTCCCCATCCAATAGGTGATGATGAACATTAAAATACTAAGTGCAGCTCCACTCGCTCCGTATTTCAAGGGAACAGCAACTAATGAGTTTTTTAGAATTTCCATTTTTGGGATTTATACAAACATCCCTCGTAATCCCTGCCTGGCCAGCAGGCAGGTCCTCATAAAGGGAGTTAGAAGGATGTCTTTAAGGATTAGAATGAGAATCATTATCAACAATCTATTCTTCTACAAAAAATAGGAATTCTTACCATTAATGGTAGCCACAACTCTACCGGTTAATTCTTTGTTGTAGTAGTAACTATTCCTTGATTTGGAATAATTGGTGTTGTCATCATACGTCCACTTAATCCTGGGGTCAAAAATGGTGAGATTGGCCTCTGCACCTTCCTTTAGCACCACTGGCTGCAGTTTCAAGATACGACGGGGCTCGTGTGAAATTTTATCAATAAGAAGGTCTAAAGGTATTTCTTTCTCGAGTTCTAAGAGGTTAGGTAGTAAGGTTTGCAATCCAATATGTCCAAAATCTGCTAAGTCGAATTCCAGCTTTTTACTTTCCTCATCATGAGGACGGTGAGCGGTAACAATGACGTCGATGGTATGGTCCAAAACTCCTTTGATAAGAGCGGCAATATCTTTTTTGGTCCTCAAAGGAGGGTTTACCTTTAAGTTCGTATCAAAGTCATCTAGTAAGCTATCATCTAGTAACAATTGGTGAATCGCCACATCACAAGTGACACTTAGCCCTTTCTTTTTAGCATTTTTTATCAGTTTAACAGACCCTCCAGAAGAGATGTTACTAAAATGAATCTTGCCGCCGGTGTATTCCAATATTTCCAAATCTCTGGAAATCATCAATTCCTCCGCTAAAACCGGCATCCCTTTCATGCCCTGAATGGTGCTGGTCAAACCCTCATTCATTGCTCCAAACTGAGTCAACATTTTATCTTCCGGACGGTTAATTAATAGTCCGTTAAATTTTTGCAAGTATTGAAGGGTCTTCAATAAGATGTCAGAATTCCATACTGGTTCAACCCCATCTGAGAAGGCTATTGCTCCTGCATGATTCATATCGATCATTTCAGTTAGTTCTTCTCCTTTTGTGCCAATGGTTACTGCAACAATCGGGAAGACATCTGTGACCTGGTGGCTGTTGTTGGCCTTTAAATAGGCTATATCATTTTTTGAAGCAACTACTGGCAAGGTATTGGGCAAATGTGCAATACCGGTAAAACCGCCTGCTGCCGCAGCACTGGCCCCACTTGTGCGGTCCTCTTTATGCTCATTTCCCGGATCTCCGAACAGGCAATTCATATCAAACCAGCCGGGAGAAGCAATCATGCCTTCGGCGTCAATCTCTCTTCCTTTTGATCTACTAATCTTCCCAATCTTGACGATTAGTCCATTATCAATAAGAATATCAACTTTTTTATTATGGTATTTGGAGTGTTTGTCAGATATCGTAACTGATCGTAAAGTCAGGCTCATCTAGAGAAATCTCAGTAAAAGAACTTCTGCAAGCAGAAATATCAAGGCCAAAACTAAAGCATATTTCCATAAGTTTATACCCTCGTACCTTTCTTTCATTGCTTGAGAGAAATCTTTGGCATCATCAAACTCAAAAACATCAAGATTAATGACGCTGGAAAAAAGTGTTTTAATCTCCTCCTCGGATGTTAACTGGTCAAGTTTAGACTCTGATTTTGAATTATTAAATGCCAAAACTGCCTTAACTTTTTTGTCGTCTACAAGGTCATAAAATCCACTTCTCAAGGTGTATTTCGGTAAATCAAGTATCAGCTGGTCGCCGATTACCCGTTGATTGGGTATAATTTCCTCTTCCCCATTTTTCAATCTATAAATAATATTCTTCGAGAGGTCATCCATTTTCAAAGTTATC
>JAJCYL010000568.1 GCA_029262955.1 Cytophagales bacterium
GAATTATAGAATTATTGTCTGAAGTTGGTATCAATGATGCCTCCATTTCGATTACTCAGGAGAGAATTGAGCCTGCTAAATCAGGTCTTGATCATATCGATATTTTGTTCAGTGCCAATAAGGGAATCCCACCACAGGAGATCAAACATGTGGCCTCTGGGGGTGAGTTCTCCAGACTGATGTTTTGTCTGAAATATTTATTAGCTCATAAGACCAAGTTACCTACTATAATTTTTGATGAGATAGATACTGGGGTCTCAGGTGAGATTGCCTTGAAAATGGTGCGGATGATGAAAAAAATGGCTGGCAATCATCAAATTATATCCATTAGTCATCTGCCTCAATTCGCAGCTCAGGGAGATTCTCACTACTATGTTTACAAAGACAGTTCTGAGACTCGGGCGGTTAGTAAGATCAAGCTACTTGACGGTGATGAACGCGTTCTCGAAATCGCCAAAATGATCGGTGGTGATGAGCCCAGCGATACGGCTGTGGTAAATGCAAAAGAATTAATGACAGCCTAAATTGCATTGGCCCAGCTGTCAATCCAATCCTTTAACCTGGTTTTAAGTAAGACCTTCTCGAAGAAAAGAATACCAATAATAGCAACCACAATCCCCAGGAGGACATCAATTACATAATGATGGTTGGTATATACCGCAGCAAACCAGATACCAACCATAACTATTGCGAAAAATATATTAATCCAGCCCATCTTATTTTTCAATCCATAAGCCAATGCCACTATTGGATAAGCACTATGCATATACGGCAATGCCGCAAAGACGTTTGAGGCCTTGGTGTAGAGGTCAGCGAAAATGGTGACGCCGAAAAATTTATCGAACCTATCGAGCCCCGCTACATCCCCGGGAATATTAAAGTTCTCTTCAAAGCCGTATAAATCAACATACCAGGGGGCAGCAGTCGGATAGAGGTAGTAGATAACCCATCCAAATAAATTCACAACTAAAAATGCAATGGAGAATTGAAACAAAATTACCCGATTGGTAAAGGTGAGGTAAGTTGCCAACAGCAATGGCACTGGCATCCAACACAGGTAAAAGAGACCTGTTATGACATCTAAGAATGAGTTGGAATTAACCTGGAAATAACCGCTTGGTGTTAAGACTCCATTCTCTGTACTTATACCAAACAAACTCTTTTCAAGGTTAAATGGCCCTTCAATATGTACTGGATTGTATTCATAGTTTGGAAAGACTTTGTGAGAATCATAGAGCAGCGTATAGAGCACGAAAACTGACATCCCCAAAACGTATCTTCGTGAAATTGGGTGAGCGTAGTATCCAATGATTAGTATGAAATAAAAAATATAATGGTCGGATCGTAAGCCAATAGTCAACTGAAACCACGAAAAATAAAGAGCCGACAGCACACTGGTAATGATCAGAGAAAGTTTATCAAATCTCCTGAAGGGACCCTGCTTAATAAGTTCGCTCATTAGTTTTTTTAAAAGAGGCGCAAAATTATGAATTCTAACTACGTTTACACGTGTTCCAAAGTTTAAGGAAATTGGTAAAAAAGGTTATTTAAAAAAATCAATTCATTTATAATTGCGTTCGCTAGCTGCAACAAATTTTAATATGATAGAAATCAAGAAAGTCGACTCCAAGAATGATCTAAAGAAGTTTATCGACTTTCCTCACGATCTGTACGCAAATGATCCTAACTACGTCCCAGAACTTTACATTTCACAAAAAGATCTTTTAAGTAAAAAGCATCCCTTTTTCAAGCATTCCAAAGCAGATTTATTCCTTGCTCTCAAAGGCAAAGAGATCGTAGGTCGCATAGCGGCTATTAGAAACAATAATTACATAGATTATACCGGCAATGAAATCGGTTTTTTCGGGTTTTTGGAGTTTATAAATGACAAGGAAGTTTCTCGAGCACTACTTAATCACGTCACTGAATGGGTAAAGAATGAAGGCCTAAAGGGATTGATGGGCCCTGAAAATTATTCTACAAATGAAACGTGCGGAACATTAATCTCAGGTTTTGATTCACCTCCGATGATCATGATGCCTTATAATCAATCATATTATCCCGAACACCTGGAAGATTTTGGGTTTTCGAAAGCCATGGACCTACTGGCCTATCGATTCAATCCGGATGGATTTACAGAAAGGCTAAAACGAATGGCCTTATTAATCGAAGAGCGATTAAATAAGCAAGGCATTACCATCAGAAAGTTTGACATCAAGAACTTTAATGAAGAAATAGCTAAAATAAAAAGTGTATATAATTCAGCCTGGGAAAAAAATTGGGGCTTTGTTCCCATGACAGATGAAGAGTTTGCTCATTCCGCTAAAGATCTTAAGCAGATTGTAGACCCTGATTTATTGCTCATTGCTGAGCAAGATGGACGAGCAATTGGATTTTCTTTAACTCTTCCTAATCTCAATGAGATTTTGATAAAGATTAAAAGAGGTCGACTACTCCCATTTGGGCTTTTCAAGATACTTACTGGCAAAAAGAACATCAAAGGAGCTAGAATTATAACCCTTGGTATAATTGACCGGTACCGCAAGATGGGGATTGACGCTTACTTCTATTATAAAGTCTATAAAGAAGGCATTGGAAAAGGCATGAATGTTGGGGAATCATCATGGATTTTAGAAAATAATGAAATGATGAATCGCGCTGTCGTCAATGTCAACGGTGAACTTTATAAGAAATATCGGCTCTACAAAATAGATTTTTAAGCACAAAACCTTTCCCAATTTTTAATTTTTTGAATTTTTTAAGGATATTTGCGGCCTATTTGGAACATTACCCGTATACGATGATTTAGGTGTTAAAAAATGTGTCCAATAAGTCAAAAATTTCTTGTATTTCTTTTAGGGGGGGTACTTAATTTTTTTGCCTTTAGTTAGAATAAGCGTTTCCAAATGAGTTTATTAAAAGCCAGAGCTTCCCAATACACGCGAGCAATTGAAACTCGAAAGGCCGGAATCTATCCGTATTTCCGAGAAATCCAGTCAGATCAGGATACAAAAGTCTATATGGATGGGAAGGAAGTCTTGATGTTTGGATCGAACAGCTATCTGGGGCTAACAATTCACCCAAAAGTAAAAGAGGCAGCTAGGGTAGCACTGCAAAAATATGGGACTGGTTGTGCCGGATCTCGATTTTTAAATGGAACACTTGACCTTCATATTCAACTTGAAGAGCAATTAGCAGACTTTTGTGGAAAAGAAGCAGCACTAGTTTTCAGTACTGGATTCCAGGCAAACCTTGGAGTCATTGCCACAATGACTGGTAGAAATGATGTCATCTTAATTGATGAATTAGACCATGCTTCCATCATTGATGGTAGTCGTTTAGCGCTTTCAAGAGTACTGAAGTTTCGTCACAACAATATGGATTCACTTGAGAGGCAGCTCTCAAATATTGATCATGAATGCGTCAAGCTGATTGTGGTTGATGGCATCTTCAGCATGGAGGGTGATATTGTCAAGCTTCCTGAGCTGGTAGAGTTATCGAAGAAGTATGATGCAAATATTGTAGTAGATGATGCTCACGCGATTGGCGTTTTAGGTGATAAGGGAGCAGGAACTGCATCTCACTTTGGATTAATAGATGAAGTTGACTTTATAGTTGGAACGTTTAGTAAGTCATTGGCTTCACTTGGAGGATTCGTTGCCGCAGACTGGGAAATGATTGAATATCTTAAGCACCATGCGAGATCTCTGATCTTTAGTGCTAGTATTCCACCGGCATCGGCAGCGAGCGCACTAGCAGCCCTTGACATAATGAAGAACGAACCAGAGCGCATTAATAAGCTATGGGACAATGCCAATTATGCAATGAATGCATTAAGAAGCATGGATTTCGATATTGGTGATGCAGAGTCTCCAATTATCCCAATTTACATCAGAGATGATTTAACCACTTTCAAAGTGACTCAATTTCTACTTGATGAAGGAGTCTTTGTTAATCCGGTTATCTCTCCAGCGGTAAAAAGTGATTGTTCTTTAATTCGATTCTCACTAATGGCTACTCATACTACTGAACAAATTGATTTTGCTATAGACAAAATTGATAAGGCTCGAAAAATGTTTGGCTTTCCGATTGAGGCGATCGAAGTTCCCATGAATGGGAATGGCCGAATGAGCTAATACATCAACTCTCATACAATCATCACCCATTAAGTCAATTGCGTAGGGATTTACGTTTATGAAAAAATTGTTAATCACTGGCGCAAGCGGTTTTATTGGCGGTTTTATAGTTGAAAAAGCCCTTGAGAAGGGATTTCAAGTTTTTGCAGTTGTTCGAAAAACAAGCAGTAAGAAATACCTCTCTGATCCCCGCATCAATTTTATCGAATTGAGTCTGAACAATGTGGAGGTAATGACCGATGAACTTTCGTCACTGAAAATTGAACACGGACAATTTGACTTCGTAATCCATAATGCTGGTATTACAAAAGCCAGCCATAACTCCGAGTATTTCGACGTCAATACCACTATCACAGAAAAATTTGTAGAGAGTTTGATTGCTACCAACCTCATTAGCAACAAGTTTATATTTGTTAGCAGCCTTGCAGCAGCCGGCCCTGGAAATGAAGAGCCTGACAGTACCATTAAAATTGACCAGGTTCCAAATCCCGTCACTTCTTACGGTAAGAGCAAACTGGAAGCTGAAAAATTCGTTCAGGGTACAGATGGTTTCCCCTATTTAATTTTAAGGCCAACTGCGGTATTCGGACCAAGAGATTCTGAATTGTTTACCTTGTTTAATCTGGTAAGCAAGGGATTCGAATTCTATATTGGAACAGACAAACAACGACTATCATTCATATATGTTGAGGATCTTGTTGACCTGCT
>JAJCYL010000569.1 GCA_029262955.1 Cytophagales bacterium
CTATTTATCTGAAATGATAAACCCCTCCAATTCTACGGATCTGATTAAGAGGCTAAAAGGAGAAAGATGCTTATACCAAAACGGAGATGAGTGGTATCAAGTAGAAATAAGAGGTTTTGGAAAAGCTATTTCTCAGCATGAATTTATAGATGAAGACAACGAGTCTCATGTTGTAAAAAACTACATTTTAGAAAGAACTCGGCATCATAAATTCCAAGTTTCAGGTCTCTTAAAGGACATGGACTTGGCCCTCCTGTATAAGTATCCAAATAAGGATGTTAAAGATTTTCATGGAGCAACTTCTCTCGCCAAGATCATACATAGTACATCTGAAAAAGAAGTAAAAGGACTTCATAGAAGGGCCATTTTGGCTCCGCCAAAAAGATTTGACGAGATTAATCAAATAGTCTCAAGATTCTTTCAAAATATTGACTGGAATGGTATTCAACTTCAGGTATCTTCCACTCCAAACGAAGATAAACTGAGATATTTCCCTATACCTTCGCTAAAATATAACAACGGCAAAGTCCTTTCCATTAAATCCAGAAAAAACGAAGAAGGGTCTACTGACATTAAGAATTTTGGAACCGAACGTAAGAGCTGGATTAAGGAGAATCAGATACTGTCGCAGTCTACTTTTATGCCTCCGTTTTTGGTTGTACCAGATGATATGGATTCGCATTTGGCCAAGGCTTTCCAAAAGCACGCAGAAGACTATTTAAAAAAGTTATCGCCAAATTTCCCAGGGTTTACTCTAATCACATATAAATCAAAGTCAACGGAATCTGCCACAAGCCAGGTAAACGAGATTGCACAGCAATTTAAAGAAAGGAAAGTCACATCAGGCAACGCACTATTTTTACTGTCATCCAATCCTAAAGCATCAAACAGAGCAATTAAAAATTTCCACGATTGTCTTAAGAAAAAATTCTTCCCAAATATTAAATTTCAATGCGCCTCCTTATCTAAAATAGAATCCTATTATAATTTATATCCAGGAGGAGACAATTTAATTCAATGTAAGGTAAAACAAGAGTTTGTAGGTTTCTATCAGTCTTATCTATTCAATTTAATGATGGAGTACCTTATAGTGAATCGCAAATGGCCATTCGCATTAAATGAAAATTTGAATTATGACATATATGTAGGCATAGATGTTCATGAAAGGTTTGCAGGGTTTAGCTTCTTTTATAAAAATGGCGAGAACATTTTTTTCGACTACAAACACATACCTAAGATCGCTGGTGATGTGAGAAGAAGAGCCGAAAAATTGAAAGCGGAAGCTATTCTGCCAAAATTAATTGAGAAACTGGAGGTGCATATACCTCTATATGCTCCAAACCCAAATGGAATAGTCATTATTCGTGATGGAAGAAGCTTCGGGCAGGAAGAGTTAGCGTTGAAAAGAGCAATCGACCATTTGCACCATAACGAGGTAATAAACAAGGATACCGTTAAATGGGGAGTGTTAGATCTACATAAAAAAACGGCAACACCTGTTCGTGTGGCGGTTCAAACCAACAGCTATGATAAATTAGATAATCCGCGTGCAGGTACGTATAAGATCATTGAAAAAGTAAACGGCTATATTTTCAATACAGGTTTTCCATTCCGTATAAAAGGTACAGCAAATCCAGTTTACATTACCCTTAAAGACGGAAACATAGATTTTGAAAAAGCGCTGCAGGATATTTTTGATCAAACTATTCTTTCTTTTTCAGCACCAGACAAACCAAACTCCTTGCCAATTAGCATTAAATTAATTGATTCTTTCCTAGCACCCGTGGCTGCAAATTTTCAGGACGTTGAGGAAGAAATGGAAGCTGAGGTGACAAATGAAGAGGAAGATGATTACCCTAAAGCTTAAGCATAATGAGTGAAATAAGCGTAATTTCAAATCAATACAATGCAGTAGTAGATACTACCGACAAGGTGAATAATTCAATCATTGCTTTGAAAAAAAGAAATATTTTGTCCCACAAACAGGGAGAGCATAAATTCGAATTATCTCAGGAGGAATTAGATTCTGCCAAGAATTATCTTTTGTCTTTTTTGGAGTTCTTGAAGCAGTTGCAGGACAAAAATACTTTAGCGCCAGGGTATCTTCCTAGTGCACTTGTAACTGACTTTCAGAATAAAATAATCAATTCCGTTCCATTTTTTGAAGTTGAAGTCCAAAACATCATTGTTTCGATAACTAATGATAAAAACCTGGAAGAAAAGCAATTCGACCTACTTGATAAGATGGCATCCACTCTTGATAATGAAAGAACCGTTCTTTTTAAAAAATTAAGAACGGCTAGGGGATGATTAATTTTGTAAAAGGTCAATTAATAAACATCCGTAATAGCATTGATAAAGTCAACTCTGAGCTAGCCAGTCTTAGCATGGAAAGTGCTATTGCTAGCGACTTTAAAGCCAAAACAGTTATTTCACTGCAAGAGCTGGCAGCTAGAATAGACAAGATAATAGGAAGTGGGATTCTCGAGGATGAGGCTTTTACAAGGAATAGTATCATAAAATTCAACTCAATGAGCAATGCTTTTATAGAAATCGAGTTGTTTCGCTACCTGGCAATCAGGAGATATGATAGTAAAGCAGATGGTTACTTTGAAAAGGTAATTGTTAAAATCTATGACGAAATACAGTGTTTGCAATCAGTTCCTTTCTTAAGCACAATCTCAAATTCAGACACTTATTATTGGGCTTATCCCACATATAATATGATAGCCCTACCGCAGGGAGAAGAAAAAAACCTATTAAATTTAAGCGACCTGTACCATGAAATCAGTCATCTGATTTTTCAACAAAGCCGTGATTTTCTCATAGAAAAGTTCCTTCCCTATATGGAGAATTATTGTAAAATGGAAAAGCAAAGATTAATTGATGATGGCAACGAAAGTTTTAGTGAAGAAATTGATAACTCAGTTATTTGCTGGAACAGTAGTTGGGCCGAGGAATTTACCTGCGATCTCATTGGCACTTTTTTGGTAGGTCCCGCATATGCGTGGACAAATCTGAAAATATCAACAGTAAGTAGTAGTTACGATGCTGTATATTCGAATGATGATATGTATCGTGAGCATCCACCAGATGAGGCCCGAATGAGAGCCGTGTTCAAAATGTTGGAGTTCAGCGGTTTTGCTACAGAGTTAAGAGATATTCATGAGGTTTGGAGTAAATTTCTTACAGTTACTCAAAATACTAAACCCGGTGCTTATGACTTTATTTTTCCCGATTCAATAATCGAATCATTAGCACAAAATGTTTATGATGGTTGTATCAATATTGGCTTAAGACCTTACAGTGAGCAAATGCTCCTTCCTGGCAAGTTTGTTTCAAAAGTCATTAATGAGTCCTGGGTAAGAATAAATCAGGATCCCAACTCATTTAACACATGGGAGACGAATGAATTAGCCGCACTGTATCATCTGTTCAATCAACAAAACCACCAACCTTAGCATTCCGCTTTACTTGGTCTTATAAAACTCAGCTTTCCGGTCAGCATCCTCTTTTCGGTTATCCTCAATCTTTCGCTTAGACCATCGTCTTACTTTTTTAATACGACTGTTCGTAATAAAATAATGAGATTGACAGTCAAAATTCCAATTCCCTATTGAGGGATAAAGCGTGATGGTACTCCCATCAAAAAGCAACTTCCAGTCAATAGGAGAAAATGGGGTAACAACCTTATTCCCGCAACCACAAATGCACAAATGCACTGCGGTACGGTATTTTATTGTGATGTATAGCACTCTATTCTTCAAATCCTCTGGGATGAACTCCACAAATTTATGCTGCATTGTCTTCATTCAACAAGCGGTTAGTGTTTATGAAATAAAGGATATTGTGTTCAGCTTTTAAGTCCTGGTAGAAGCCGCACATCTTCTTCCACTTAATAACGGCCTGCATCGCATTGAGACAGTTAAGATCTGCGATTTGGATATTAGTTGCATAGTCGTTTTCGTCAAACTCTTCGTCACCAATCCTGTTTCCCAAGTGATCGTTCTTCTCGTAAGTTCCTGTAGTTACACGGAGAGTTCCAATAAGGTGATCATCAAGCATGTTCACCCCTAAGCCAACATCAATAAATGTAACACCTAGCTTAAGTAATTGCTGCACAAGCATAAACCTCACAGTGTTTTTGTCCACGCTTATAAAAACGTAGGAACGACGGACGCCTATGTCTTAAACTTTCCAGACCAGCTTTATGCGGGGGAAGGTAAAAAGGAGCCCGTGGACGAAATACGACACGAAGATCAGGAGAATTCGAGGTTTCAATTGTGAATATATTAGTGACAGGTGGCGCGGGCTTTATCGGCTCAAACTTTGCGCGCCA
>JAJCYL010000570.1 GCA_029262955.1 Cytophagales bacterium
TAGTAAATAAAACGTCATTCCTGCGGAGGCCTGCCTGACCGGCAAAGGCAGGCAGGAATCTCCACAAAGAGTAGTGAGTAAAGGGGAGATGCGATTTAATATTATGATTTATGATTTAAGATCGCCCGGCTTTGAGCGGAGTGATGGCCTACTGAAGCTCATTCGGATTTGTAATCCGAATCTTGGTTGGCAAAAAAGGATAGTTCTGGATTACAAATCCAGAACAGCCAATAAAGATTTAATTAAGACAATGACTGCTACCATAATGAACCTCAATGCAATATTCAAGAGTTAATGTAATCTGAGAGATTCCTGCCTGCGCAGGAATGACGGGAATTCATTGGGTGACGGAAGTCACTTGATTTAAGGATCTCTCAATGTTAGCAGCTGGGACTTAACAGCCAGGTAGTAAATAAAACGTCATTCCTGCGGAGGCCTGCCTGACCGGCAAAGGCAGGCAGGAATCTCCACAAAGAGTAGTGAGTAAAGGGGAGATGCGATTTAAGATTTAGGATTTAGGATTTATGATTTAAGATCGCCCGGCTTTGAGCGGAGTGATGGCCTACTGAAGCTCATTCGGATTTGTAATCCGAATCTTGATTGGCAAAAAGGGTAAGTTCTGGATTACAAATCCAGCACAGCCAATATTAGTGGTGTGCTGGGCAACACAACTACTTCCTGCCGAAATCAGCGGGTATCTCACCCCAGGCCCTGGTTTCCCATTTCAGTATCTTATTTGGAAAACTATTGGCATTCAACCAGTTTTCAGCACGATCAATCAACTCAAATAACTTACCGTTTTCCAGTGTTGGCTTTTGCTTGGTTTTTGCTTTCTTGTTCCTGACCCAGCTCATCGCTGTCCTACTATCTGTATATATAGGTAGTAGAATATTTCTTTGTTTACAATATCCCAGTGCATGTACCAGAGCCAAAAACTCACCGATATTATTGGTGCCATCTTTATACGGACCTTTTAAGAAAATTACCTGCCTGGTCTTGACATAGACTCCCTTATATTCAACCTCATTGGTGGCTGAGCTACTGGCTGCATCCACTGCGATACTTTCCTGGATTGGTTTGCCAATTCTTCTTAATTGTTCCGGAGTCAGATCATTTTCGACCACCTCCTTTCCAAGGTAATCTCCACTTTTACCGTTAAAAGCTTCTTCAGCGGTCTCCCGGGTTTTGAATGATTTGAATTTCGCTCCTTCTACTCCCTTAATTTGCTTCTGACATTCTTCCCAGGAAGTATAAATTCCGGGTTTTATGCCAGACCAAACGACGTAAAATTTGGGCTTTGCCATCTTAACTCATTGATACAGATTGTGCTAATTTCGGGTCCGTTTCAATTTCTGAAAATGTAATCCCCGATTTTTCCAGCTCATTCAGAATTGGATTGTAGATTTCATTTTTGATAGGGATTTGAACCCCCGAAGACTTTATTGCTCCAGTGAGCACCATTTTCGTGGCTATACCCAACGGCAATCCGACTGTCAGACTCATGGCTGTGTTTCGTGAATTTTTACCTTCAATGACCATGTGGGATTGTATTTGTCGATGTTTTTGACCATCAAGGAAATCGAATTTATGCCACATGACAATCATGTCTTTTTCATCGGGTCTAAGGGTCCACTTCTTCTTAAGAATGTGCTCTAAAATTTGTGCGGGTGTTCCTTCCTTAAGCCCAACTAACTCATTTTCAAATATACCAAGCCATTTCAGGCGATGCATGACTTCTGCCTCTAGCTCAATATTTAGATAGTGGGCCAGTTTCAGTTCTATGGAATCATTGGGATTATAGTAAAGGAATGAGTTAATAAACTCGCGGTGAGTCATCTTATCTACTCCATCCATCTGGTAACTGTCATCAGTGGCACCTAATTGAATAAAAACATTCCATGATTTGCAAAATCCTGGCCTTCGTAGAGTTCCTCGGTACAATGTTTCAATTCCTCGCAAATTGTAGACATCAAGGTATTGCAGAGAGTCTCGGTTTGCATATCCTTCGAAATAACCATACTCTGGAATGTGGATCATTTCATACCGACGAAAAAGTCTGGAGTAGGGGATGTACTTGAACTTGCCCATCTGGATAAATTTGACGATGCCCTGACCGGCTAAAACTACATTTCTCGGATTCCAGGTAAACTTGTATTGCCACGGATTATCATCGCCATTTGGAGCCAACAGACCGCCGGTAAAGGTCTCAAACCCTTTCAGCTGATGTCCGTCTCGTTTGATCCTATCAAGAACTCGCATTCCCGACATGTGGTCGATACCTGGGTCGAGCCCACACTCCATGATTAATAGTTTGCCTTTTGAGCGAAATTCCTTATCTAATGCCTGGATTTCATCGGTGATGTAAGATGCAGTAAGCATATTTATTCCCAGTTCGGCGCAGGTCTTTGCTGCCAGGTAGTGGAATCTTGCCGGAAGCATGCTGATTACGATATCGGCTCCGCCAATTTCAGTGCTTCTTTGCGAATCGTCATTAATGTCAAATGGTACAGCTTCACCGTTTTGATGTCCTTTAATGCTTTCTTCAGCCAATGAGATATTGGCTTCACAGACTCGAATGCTCCATTGCAAGTCAGTACTCTGGTCAAGGAGATAGTCAATGAGAGATGTAGCGGACCTGCCAGCACCGAGGATTAAGATTGTTTTCATTCAGGGATTTTTATTGTTGCGCCAAATTATAGTAATCAGAGAAGGGCTAAAAAAAAAATAGCAAGATTTGAGGGTGACTATTGGTTCAAAATGCAATTAAAAGCTGGCATGACAATTGCAGCTCAAAGATCTCCAAGCTCTCAATAAGACAAAAAATACTAAATATTATCCTATTACGTTAATTGAGAATAATGAAAACCAAAGTCGCCAATAACGAAGAACTCGAAAAATCAACAAATAAGAAACGTGAGAGTCGAGAAGAAATTACACTGACTGTATTTGCTATTTTCTTTATAATAACCGTCGGGATGTTGTATTTGACGAGTTAAATTAAAATTCCAAAAAGCTTCTGATCTCCATTCAGTAGTTTATAGTCAAATTTAAATTCATTCATTCTTGCTAACAGTCCTTCCAGGTCATTCTTAGTGGTCAGCTCAATACCTATGACTGCCGGCCCGTTTTCCCTGTTGGTCTTTTTTGCATATTCGAAAAAACAGATATCGTCTTTTGGTCCAAGAACTTTGGTTAGAAACTCCCTCAAAGCGCCAGCTCGTTGCGGAAAATTGATTATGAAATATTGTTTAAGACCTTCATAGAGTAAAGACCGCTCCTTGATTTCAGCCATTCGAACAATATCATTGTTTCCCCCACTCACCATTACCACTACGTTCTTCCCTTGTATTTCGGATCCTATTTGTGAAAGCGAAGCAGTAGCCAACGCTCCAGCCGGCTCTACAATAATGCCTTCTTCATTGTACAATTCAAGCACAGTTGTACATACCTTACCCTCATCTACTAATTCTACTTTGTCAAATATCTCTTTACAAATTT
>JAJCYL010000571.1 GCA_029262955.1 Cytophagales bacterium
CTTCACTTCGTTCCGGCGGGCAGGCCTCATCCCTCCCACTCCCGATTGTATCGGGACCTAAAATGGCAAAAGCGCCTGCCTCGCAAGGCGGGTGTTCTATTAATACTAAGAATTGAAGTATGAAAAACTCTTTTTTAAACGGCCCGAAGCACTGCGCAGGCGATCTACTCTCTAAGTCACCGAAGCTTCAGCGAAGGAGATCTCTTAGTCGCCGAGGCCTTCAGCGAAGGTGAGAAAAGAAAAATTAAGGCTCATCACCTTCGAAGGGCTTCGGTGAGCTAGGCCAGGAACCCGAAGCTAGATTGAACCCCTCATCAACTGCGGGGCAAGCTATTACTCTAGGACACTTGTCCCGATTTCATCGGGATTATATAACAAAGCCATAGAAAGTGACGGTCAGTGCGAAGTCCTGATAGAAAATTGTTTCAATACTTCAATACCCAAATCTCGTTTCCATAGGTGCTGAATGATGCCGAAGCAGACATAGCTTGTTCCCGGGAATCATAATCACCGACAGAGACTCGATGATATACCTTGCTATTGGCAAAAGGTTTAATCATTTTCACATGAGTTCCTTCTTTAGCCAATTTACTTGCATAATCCATTGCCAAATCACCATCTACACTACTGGAGACGATAACGTAGAAACGTCCGGTGGGCGATGAAACTGTTTCAACAATTCCAGCTGCTTTTCTAGCCGCTATCGCGTCCAATTCTCCACTGATCAAAGCCAATTGATCTTTAGGATATTGCTCATCCGAAAATAGAGATGATGCTTCTGAATAAAAGGTCTGTGCTGTATCCCAATTCTCCTGTTCAAATTCTATATCGGCATTTTCTATTAACTCCTCGTATTTAACTTTATTCTGTGCTTCTATTTCCTTTCTTTCTCTCTCAGCTTCTTCCCTTGCAATTTGTTCAAGACGTGCTTTTTCTTTTGCCTCTTGTTCAGGCGTGTAGATAAACCAATACCATGCGCCTGCCAATACGGATAGTATTAACACCACGATTACAATGACTACTCCGGTCTTGCCACTTCGGTTAGATTCCTCACTCATTAGCTAATTCAGTTTCTTGATTAAAAGTAACTAAATGAGATAAGTGCTCCACTTCCATCAGGAAATAAAGTGACAAGTAAAGCCGATGGCTAAACCCTGAAAAATATTTAGCCTGCTGCTTAATCGAAGTTTCATCCCCATTCATGCTCCGCCTAAGATATATACCATCAACAAGTAGAAGACAGAAGGACAAAGCAATACGCCAATTCCGGTATAAAATGTAGCCGTCAGCGCCCCGTATGGGACTAACCTGGGATCTGTGGCTGCAAGGCCAGCGGCCACACCACTGGTGGTACCAATCATTCCTCCGAAGATCATGGCCGTCTGAGGATTGTCTAAGCCGATGTATTTGGCAATTGTTGGCGTGATAATCGTAACGAAAATAGTCTTTACCACTCCTGTGGCAATGCTGATGGCGATCAACTCGCTGGTGGCTCCGATAGCTGCTCCAGTAATTGGCCCAACAATATATGTGCATGCCCCTGCTCCTATGGTGACGAAACTTACAGCATCTGTGTATCCCATAAAATATCCGATTGTGCCGCCAATAAAGAATGTCACCGTAACCCCAATGAAGAGCGAAAGAACACCTGCCAGACCAGTGGATTTAAGATCAGATAAACTGACGCCCATAGCAGTGGCTACAATCGAAAAATCACGTAACATGGAACCACCCAAAAGTGCCATTCCGCTAAAAATGGCATAATCTGAAATTCCTTTTTCCCCTCCAAAATAGGCAAGTATCAACGCAACGATAATGGCGATTGCTACTCCGGGTATTCGCTTATTGAAGAGCTTTTTGGAAGCCAGGTCCGAAAGCCAAATGAGTACGCCAACAAGGAGAAATGCGAAAACGAGACCATTTTTGATCAGTAGGTTGTCGATGATTTCTACGCCACTCATTGTTGATCGGCTTTTGAGGTCGAGCGGGCTAATTTGGAAAGGAAGGGAATAATGAAATAGCAAGCACCCGTGGCAATTATACCTACGAATACCGCTACCCAGCCACCGGTAAGTGCTGCTTTTACGTTCAAAATCGACGACATGGCGATCACCACCGGAATGTACATATTGCTCCAAAATAGGATTCCTAATTTCGTCTCCGTTTGCATCTGTCGGGTTCTGTAAAAGCGATCATTTACCAGAACCAATAGCAGCATGCCCAGACCCACACCTCCAACATTTCCGTTAATGCCAATCAATACTCCCAGATAGCTACCCATTATTTGACCAATAAGAAAACACCCTGCCAGCAGCGCAACTCCATATATTTTCATTCTGCCAGTATTTTCTTGAGTTCCTTTTTTACAACCTTCCCCATGGCATTTTTGGGTAAATCATCTATGATACGAAAAATCCTCGGTTGTTTGTATCCTGCCATTTTTTGAGAAAGCCATTCCTTTAATTCGCCCAGATCTATTTTCTGATCCGAGATCACTAAACCCACCGCCACAATCTCACCCCACTCATCGTCAGCTAATCCAACTACACCACAGTCTTTCACCAATGGATATTGACGTATCACTTCTTCTATCTCAAGTGCTGAAAGTTTATAACCTCCTGATTTTATGATGTCTATGGAGCGCCTGCCTATGATTTTATAGCTTCCGGAATGGTTGATGGCTACATCCCCGGTCTTGAACCAACCATCTTTGGTGAATGCTTTTGCCGTTTCTTCCGGCTTGTTCCAATATTCTTTAAACACCGTTGGCCCTTTTATCAAAATTTCACCCTGCTCTCCTTCTTCCACCTCATCGAATTGCTCATCGACGATCCTAACGTTGACATTTGGAAGGGCTTGTCCAATATGCCCGGGAAGTCGTTCTCGATCATATGGATTGGAAATGGCCATGCCAATCTCAGTCATGCCGTATCGTTCTAATAAGGTATGTCCGCTAATTTCTTTCCATTTTTCTAAAACAGAAACGGGTAATGCGGCTGATCCGGAAACCATCAATCGCATGTCTTGTAAGCCTGCTGAGATTTCTTTCTGTTGATCGCCATTAAGAGATTCCCAATAGGTGATTAGCTTGTAATAAATAGTTGGTACTGCCATGAATAAGTTCACCTGCTTATCAATCAGGCGATCCAATATCCTGGATTCATCAAAAGGAAGAAATTCGCAGGTAGCACCAGACCACAATGCGCAGCACAAAACATTGACAATTCCATGCACGTGATGCATTGGCAGTACATTAATGACATGATCTTCAGTAGTCCAGGACCAGGCCTCAACCAATGAAGTGATTTGTGCCTGAATGTTGGCATGCGTTGTTAAGACGCCTTTCGGGTCACCAGTAGTTCCACTGGTATAAAGGATCATCGCTCCCCGTTTATCTTCGATTTCCGGTAAGGTTCGACTTTCAGCTATCGTGTCAAAACTTACCAATTCAATTCCAAGGCTTGCTACAATGTTTTGATATTCAGAAAGATATTGTTCATCGACGACCAGACGATTTACTGCCGCATCCTTAAGAGCGTAGGTATGTGTATCGGCCTGATTTTTATGATGTAATGGAAGTGCGATCCCTCCGGCTCTCCAAATGGCCCATTGGGCGACGACATATTCAAACCCGGGTCGAAGAATAAACGCTATGCGCTCTTCTTCAAGATCTATACGACCCTGAAGCAAATGGCTGGCCATGGACTCAGAGTCCTTAAGCAATTGACCGTAGGAATACGTTTTTCCATCTGAAATAACCGCAGTATTATTCAAAAAGTGTTTTGCACAATGTATTAACTGGGTCATATTCAAATCAATACTAATGAAAATTTTCTACTTTGTGTTCTCGCATTTAACGAGTGAATCACTGCATTCACCGAAAATTTTTCAAACCGACCGGCCTCGTAATCTACCTTTGAAGTATCCAAAAATTACTAATCCCGGAATTATCCTAACTAGCCTGGCCTCAGGCAATTCGACATCAGGCAGGTTAAACAATTTAGCATTTGGTTTGTTACCTAATGAAGAACCTTATTAGCATAAGATTGTCTTACCTAATCACTAAAAATATCCCATGAAATATTTAATTATTGTGTTAGCCCTGACTACTGCCGTCTCATGTGTATCGAGAAAGAAGTACGACGAGCTTCAAACCGAGCTGGCTTCAATGACCGTCGATGAGACTTTTGAGAAAAAGTCACTGTCCACGGCTAAATATGAGAAAAGTAGTTTAAACCTTGATCTCAATAAAACATTGATAGCGAGAGACAAAGAAATCGATTTGCTTAAGAAAGAGGTTCGCATTGTCAGAGACAGCCTCGAGATGGTCAAAGCGAATCGCAAGAAGTAAAGGAAGTCATTCGCTCAAACACTTGGCTCAATCAAGAAAATGCCATAATGATACAGGGAAATCATTTCAGTATTGGATTATCAATATGCCTGGGTTTTGTCCAAGCGAACTAAGAATTTCTGATAATCACTTAAATCAAATTTCCCCTCATAGATACCTTCCGTTTCCCACGTGCCATACATGACATTAGGCAACACAATAAAAGAGCTTCCAAATTTCATTCTTAGGCTGTCGGTACGAGCATTCCTGCTTTTCGTACTCTGGTCATAAAAGACTTCAGTGAAATCATCTAAATTATCCCCAAGAAGCAAAAGAATTTCGTAGTTGGCCATGATTGCCCTGCGCCTTGCTTCTTTGTTATTGCTTTTATCACCGGGTATTTTAAGGGTGTCTCCACGCATATACAAATGTGAAATATTAGCAAATGGAAATCCATATTTGTTGAGGTTTTTCAGGGTCGCAGTTTGTTCTTCTATTTTCCTATTGGTGACGTAGAATACTTCTACACCCAGCGACGTCGCATACATGAAGAAATCCAAAGCTCCTGGAATAGTATCCGCTTGTGCAAGATCAGTCCAGTTTTTCCATTGACGGGAAGAATAGTTCTGATCCGCACTGATGAGCCTGCCGTTGAATAAGCTGTTGTCAAGAATCGTTTCGTCAATGTCCGTGATGATCGCCAGCTTTTTGGGCGCATCTGTCACACCGATTCTCTTATCTAACTGGTACCTGGCCAGGTTATACGCCTGTAGTTGCAGGGCACGCTTCTCCGAAGCATGCTGTTGCCAAAGAACGGCCAGAACAGAATGTTCTCTTGCCGGTATGACCACCGAGTGGTCGAAATTATTTTGGCCGGACGGATCATAATTGCATGAAGCAATAGAGCATATCAAGACTATAAGGATAATTGGTCTAGATTTTTTCATCATTTCGGTGCGCTATTTATTTGTTAATCCTTTATTAGTAATTTGTTGTGATAACTGATTACAGAAGTGTTGGCATTTACTAGTTAATTGATAATCATTGCCATTAGTAAGTTATTACACGATTCGATACAACACAACTAACACTAAGTGTCTCATTGCACCTATTTGTCATTCTTTTGGCAAAGCAGCCATGCACAATTTAAGGCCAGCTATGTTACATCAGATATATTAGCTGCCCAGATGGGCTCGACCATTTAGTGTTTGTAAAAATTATAATCTATGCAATATCCAAAAAGCCAACATATTGCCGTACCTTCAATGATTCACTTCACAGGAATCATCGCAAAATGGCTATATCTACTTTAATCACAGTTGGGGCCATTTTGGCCGGATTATGGTTACTTTTCTTCATAATCCCTCTCAATCTGTGGATCACAGCCGTTTTCTCGGGAGTAAAGGTGAACCTAATGGAGCTCGTATTCATGCGTTTTAGAAAGGTGCCTCCAGGATTGATCGTTAAATCCTTGATTCTGGCTACCAAAGCGGGAATAAAAGATATCACAACAGAACTACTTGAGACACATTACCTGGCACATGGGGACGTAGTTAAAGTCATCAAGGCCTTAATTGTGGCAGATAAAGCCAATCTCAACCTCAATTTCAAACAAGCAACTGCCATTAATTTGGCAGGACGTGATGTGCTGCAGGCGGTACAGGTGTCCGTTACACCATACATTATTGTAGTGCCGGCCATCACCGCAGTTTCTACCAATGGGATCCAGTTGATCGCTGAAGCAAGAGTGACGGTGCGAACAAATATTCAGCAATTGGTAGGCGGTGCAGGCGAGGAAACAATCAAAGCCAGGGTAGGTCAGGGCATAATTTCAAGGATTGGAATGGCTACTAGTCACATGGCCGTATTGGAAAAACCGGAAGAAATTACCAAGCATGTATTGGCTAATGGCCTCGATGCAGGTACTGCTTTTGAAATTCTCTCCATTGATATTGCTGATATTAATATCGGAAAAAACATCGGGGCCAAGTTGCAAATCGATCAGGCACAGGCAGATTTGAGCATTGCTAACGCCAAAGCAGAAGAACGCCGAGCTATGGCCGTGGCGTTAGAGCAGGAAATGCAGGCACGAGTTCAGGAGGCACAGGCAAAGGTTATTCAGGCAGAGGCTGAAATACCATTAGCTCTGTCGAGTGCATTAAGGAAAGGTCTCCTGTTCAAAGGACAATCCAGGGCATAATAAAAAAAGGCCACTTGTTAAATGGCCTTTCAAAGTTTTGATAGGAATTTCTTAATTGCTGAGAACTACATTAACAGCATTCAACCCTTTTTGCCCCTCCTCCACATCGAACTTTACTTTATCATTCTCGCGAATTTCATCTGTTAAACCGCTTTCATGAACAAAAACATCTTTGCTTCCATCTGATGGACTTATAAAACCAAAACCTTTAGCATTGTTAAAAAACTTTACTGTTCCTTCTTTCATTATATATACTTAATATGATTATTAATAATTCTTTCTATTTATCCTGTATTTGTGGAACCATGTAGGAATAAATGAGAATTCTTTTGGGAGACTCAAATAAGATTCTTACAACAGAACAACATAAGTTGAACGCAATTTGCACCATTAAGTTCAATTTGTTTGGATATATTGTATTGTTTCTTTCTTTAAGTGTGTGCCTACCGCATGCTTAATTGGGTCTATTTATGATTAATGAGGCACAAGATTGACTGGTGCCACCCGCTCTTAGTAGGTGGCGCATGTTAATACTTGTGCCTTACTAATTAAGGCCATCTCGCAGCCTGCAGAAGCTATCGGCATACCTAAAGGGAGTCTACGCTCTCATTTACTTGAGCAAGGGTTACC
>JAJCYL010000572.1 GCA_029262955.1 Cytophagales bacterium
TAAATAATGATGATTATCAAAAATATTAATCGAATCGACTCTTCCCTTGAGGGAGGTGAAAGTGGGTGACTTCAACAAGTTTATTAATGCAATAAAGAATGGAAGCAATAATTGAAAAGAGTTTTGAGATTGAGGAGCCGATTGAGAAAGTTTGGGCGAGTTTGAGCAGCCCCATGGAAATTGCTTCATGTGTACCAGGAGCTGCCATAACGCAACAAATTGATGATACTCATTACAAAGGGGAAGTCACCTTGAAATTTGGTCCAATCAAAGCACAATATGATGGAGCAATCGAAATGGCAGAGCTGGATAATTCAGCCTATAAAATGGTAATGATCGGAAAAGGTCTTGACTCCAAAGGGAAGGGAAGTGCCGATATGAAAATGAATGGCGATCTGACATCAACTGACACCGGAACAAACGTGAAATTCAAAATGACACTCACCATTGTTGGTGCTTTGGCACAATTCGGGTCACGGCTCATAAATGATGTATCTGACCAGTTACTTAACCAGTTTGTTACCAACTTCAAAGCCCAACTGGCAGGTCAGGAGATTGATAATAACTTAAGTGCTGGTTCTATGATGGGTTCCGTACTTAAGAGCAAGATTGGTGGTATTTTTAAAGATAAGGACGAAGCTTAATATGCTACCTGAAATTTCCCAATTAATAGCAAAGCTGGATGAGCATGATTATGTGGTAGAAGAAGAACTGGCCACCATCCTCCTTCTGATGCTTAAATTAAATAAGCCTCTACTTCTGGAAGGTCCTCCGGGAGTGGGAAAAACTGAAGCGGCGCATATTATCGCTACTTACCTAAAAACAGACCTGATCCGGTTGCAATGTTATGAAGGGCTTGATGTCAATTCAGCGGTTTACGAATGGAACTATCAAAAGCAATTACTGTCAATTAAACTGACTGAGAATTCTGAATTGAGTCCGTCCGAAAAAGAGTCGCACATTTTTGGAGATGAATTTTTACTAAAAAGGCCCCTACTCCAGGCGATTACTGCCACTGAAAAGCCCCCTGTATTACTGATTGATGAGGTCGACCGAGCAGATGAAGAGTTTGAAGCATTTCTTTTAGAGCTTCTTTCGGCTTACCAAATTAGTATACCTGAAATGGGTACTATCAAAGCCACCCATAAACCAATTGTCCTGCTTACGTCAAACCGGACCAGGGAATTAAGTGACGCGTTAAAAAGGCGATGCCTTTATCACTGGGTACCCTATCCTGAATTTCAAAAAGAATTAGCCATCATTAATAAACACCTTCCTGACATCAATCGAGAATTGGCCACACAATTGGTGAAGTTCGTCCAATACCTTAGAAGTTTGAAACTTGACAAATCTCCCGGCATTGCAGAGTCAATAGATTGGGCACAGGGCCTCATCGCCCTGGGTGCCGAATCCTTTAGCGAAGAATATATTAATCAATCTCTGGGCGTTGTACTCAAATCTGACAAAGACATTACCAGCATTAAGAATCAAGGAATCAATTCTATACTGAATGAAATCGAGGCGTAATGGCAATGGAGCACTATACCAACTATTCGGGCCTTGAGGCTTCAATTTTAGGCTTTTGCCAGTTATGCCGAAGTCATGACCTGGCCATTGGGTTAAATCATTCAGAAGAGGCCTTGATCGCTGCCCAAGGGGGGTTCATTAGTGACAGTAAAAGTCTTAAGATTGCCTTAAGATCAATCTTCTGTACTTGTGAAGAGGAGCATTCAACCTTCGACAGACTTTTTGATATATACTGGAGAAAAAGAAGGCATGAGTACATGCCCAAAACCCGAACCAGGAAGCAAACCAAAATCGTCAAAGAAACAAAGGGCTCGGTAGTCCTTATGGGCGTTGGTGATCACGAGGAAGATGAGAAGAAGGATGCCCGCAATGTAAGCGGTGCTAATAAGATGGAATCTCTTAGAAAAACTGATTTCTCTAAGGTTGCGGCTATTGACCATGCGCTTCTTGATGAATTGGCCGAAAAACTCTTATTACAATTAAACCATCGGTTGAAACGACGTCTAAAAGCTTCAAAAGAAGGAAAAATAGATCTTCGAAAGACCATTAGATCCAACCTCTCGAGAGGTGATACCTTTATTGAACTGCTCAAGAAAAACCGAAAATTTGAAAAGTACCGTTTAATTATTTTGTTAGATGTAAGCGGATCAATGGACAAATACTCTTTTTACCTCCTCAAATTCATATGGACCTTAAAATCAAATTTTAAAAATATCGAAGCATTCATCTTCAGTACTAAACTGCTCCGAATCACTGAATACATGGAAAGGGTGGAGATTGATCAGGCGATGCTCCAGATGAACACGAATTCTGACCATTGGTCAAGTGGAACAGTAATTGGGAAATGCCTTCAAGAATTTAATGATCAATATGCAAAAAAAATACTGAATGGTAGAAGCATCACTATCATTCTCAGTGATGGCTTGGATACCGGTGAACCGGAGTTACTATCTGAAGAACTCAAAAAGATTCGACTGAGGACTAGTAAAGTAATTTGGTTAAATCCATTAAAAGGAATGGAAGGTTATGAACCATTGGCTAAGGGAATGAAAGCTGCCCTCCCAAATATTCATACCTTTGAATCTGCACACAATCTTGAGAGTTTAATGGAGTTAGAAAAATACCTGAGTCATGTATAATGAATTAATCCAACAAATCTCAGAATACATGGGACAGGGGGAAGAATTTGCCGTGGCTCAGGTAATTTGGCGTGAAGCACCAAGCTCTGGTAAACCGGGAGATAAAGCAATTATTTTGAAGGATGGCACCCTGATTGGCTGGATAGGCGGTGGCTGTGTTAAAGGGATTGCCGTAAAGGAAGCCAAAGAGGCCATTAGAGAAAATAAAAGCCGGTTGGTTCGCATTGATCCCAATGCCGAAAATAACCAGGATGGAAGTCACAAAACATATCGCATGACCTGTCATAGCGGAGGAATCATGGAATTATTTATAGAACCTATCACCCCTAATCCACAATTGATAATTGTGGGCAAGTCAAACATAGCAAGGGCGCTGTCGAAATTAGCTGTCGCCTCAAATTTTAGGGTTAATGTCCTTAGCAAAGATGCAGATAAAAGCATGTTCCCAGGCGTGAACAATATTCACAATCGTGTGGATCTCACAAAAGTCAAAATTGACCGAAATACATTTATAGTAGTTGCCACACAGGGTGAAGATGATGAAGAATCGGTGAAAATAGCCCTTTCATCGGAATGTAATTATGTGGGTTTCATTTCCAGCCTGCGTAAATCCAAAAAGATTAAAGAATATCTGAATCAAACAGAATTAAGTAAGGATCGCATTGATTTGCTGAAGACACCCGTTGGAATGGACATCAATGCCAAGTTACCGGAGGAAATTGCTATCTCAATACTTGCTGAAATTATTCAACTCTTTCGTGATCCAAATAGGTCAGTCGAAGAATCAAAACAGGATGAAACAGTCGGCAATGACACTTATATTAACCCGGTCTGCAATGTTCCGGTTTCAAAAAAGGAAGCTAAACACACTGTCAACTACGGAGACCATACAGTATACTTCTGCTGCGATGGCTGTAAAGTCTCATTTGACGCAGACCCAGATAAATACATTGGCGTTTTAGAAAGCAGATAGCTACCTAAAAACCATCGTCCCATACCTCTCGTAGTCATGGAAATTGGTTGTAATGGGTTGCCACTCCCATCTTGATGGGCCATTGTCATAATCAAGTCTGTACATATTCATCCTCCAGCTGTCACCCTTATCAGGCATCCCATCAATTAAGGGTTTTAATAGCGTGTAGGGTATAAAGAATTCTGCAAACCAGGTCTTATCGGTAGGGCTCTTGTTAATACTGGTTGCATGTCTAGTTAATCGATCACCATCATACTTCCAGGGTCTCCAGCCCAAAAAGAAACCCTCTTTATTGGGAACTAAAATTGGCAGCTCATAATTGCGGGGAGATAGCTCATACTCAAAGTAGACAGGAAGACTTTCATCAGGCCAAAAGAAAATTTCAACTACATCTTCCGTCCATAGGTCTGCAAAGTCTTCCTTCAATGAGGAAGTTATATGGTTATCCTCACAACGAAATAACACGTAAATCCCGGTTTCTGAATACATAAGTTTAGCGGTAGTTTCATAGGTTGCACCCTCACTTTCACGTTGTGGTAGCACCTCCCATTTGGCCATATCCCATTCTTGAGAACTCCCATCTCCCGTTAATTTGAAATCTACTGTCCTGTTTATACTTAAAATATTTTCATGGTTCCGGTTAACTTCCTGTGAAAATCCGTGATGAGCCATCGACGAGAAACAGCATGTGATAAATAAGACTATGCGGAATCTTACCGGTCTTAATGTTGTATAGATTCTCCCACCTCTTTGTGTAAAACGCCCCACTTTATAAATCCTAATAATTGACATCTTTGTTTGTCC